>JBEQBS010000379.1:0-2954 GCA_041639675.1 Rubritepida sp.
CTCTGCTGCTGCTGCGGGCGGGGCGGCGCGGCGCCCTGATCCTGGCCGCCTGCGCCGTGCTGCAATTCCTGGACGCCATCCCCGCCCGCGCCGCGCTGCGCGCCTGGGCGCATGAGCGCCAGCCCTGGACGGTGCAGGCCGATGCGCTGCGCCCGCTGCTGCGCGCGGCGGAGCGCGTGACGCTGGTGCCCGCCTGGCCCTGCGTGCCGCAGGAGGACTGGCGCACGCGCGTGCGGCTGCTGGAGCTGCTGCTGCTGGAAAGCGAATCGCCCCGCCCGGTCAACACCGCCTATGTCGCGCGCTGGCGCGGCGAGGCCCCGCGCTGCACCCCGCCCGGCCCGATGCGGGCCGGCGAGCTGCGCCTGGTGCTGCCGGGCTGGGACCCCGGCGCGTCAGGATGCGCGCCGCTGGGCGAGCTGCTGGTGTGCCGATGACGGGATGTGGCGCTCGACGAAATAGAGCGGCCTTCCCTTCGTCTCGTTGAACACCCGGCCGAGGTATTCGCCGATCACGCCCAGCATCATCATCTGCACCCCGCCCAGGAACAGCACCACGGCCATCAGCGAGGGGTAGCCGGCCACCGGGTTGCCGAAGACGGCCGTGCGGAACAGCAGCTGCGCCAGGTAGGCCAGCGCCACCACCGAAACGGCGAGGCCCAGATAGGTGGCCAGCTTCAGCGGCCCGACGGTGAAGGAGGTGATGCCCTCCAGGCTGAGGTTCCACAGCTTCCACCAGTTCCACTTGGTCTCGCCCGCCGCGCGCGGCGCGCGTTCGTAGGGCACGGCCACCGAGGGGAAGCCCACCCATGCGAAGAGGCCCTTCATGAAGCGGTGCTGCTCGCGCATCGCCAGCAGCGCGTCCAGCGAGCGGCGGGACATCAGGCGGAAATCCCCCGTGTCGCGCGGCAGCTGCACCCGCCCGCCCAGGCGGGACATGAGGCGGTAGAAGCCGGCCGCCGTGGCCTTCTTCACCCACCCCTCGCCATGGCGGACGCTGCGCTGGGCATAGGCGATGTCGAAGCCCTGGCGCGCCGCCTCGACCAGGGCGGGGATGACCTCCGGCGGGTCCTGCAAATCAGCGTCAATGACGATCACGGCATCGGTGCAGGCGGCGTGGTCCAGCCCGGCCGTCAGCGCGATCTCCTTGCCGAAGTTGCGGCTGAGGTTCACCACCGCCACGCGGCCATCCTGCGCCGCCAGCGACTCCATCAGCGCCAGGGTGGAATCGCGCGAGCCGTCATTCACGTAGACCACCTCCCAGGGCAGGCCGATGCCGTTCATGGCGGCGGCCAGGCGGGGGTGGAACTCGGGCAGCACCTCCTGCTCGTTGAAGCAGGGGACGACGACGGACAGGGCAGGGGCGCGCATGATGCCTCCACAAGCGGGAAGATCATGGCGTTTCGCGGGCGGGGGCGCGCGTGTAAAGCGGCAGGGATGGACGAGGATGACGACGAGCCGATCCCCGGGCTGCCGCCGGGCCTGCCCTTCTACATGACGCCGGCCGGCCACGCCGCCATGCTGGCCGAGCTGCACGCGCTGTGGTCGGAGGAGCGGCCGAAGGTGGTGGAGGTCGTCTCCTGGGCCGCCAGCCTGGGCGACCGCAGCGAGAACGCCGACTACCAATACGGCAAGAAGCGCCTGCGCGAGATTGACCGCCGGGTGCGTTTCCTCCGCAAGCGGCTGGAGCGCGCCGAGGTGGTGGACCCGGCGAAGCAGGCCAGGCGCGACCAGGTCTTCTTCGGCGCGACCGTGACCTATGCCCATGAGGATGACCGCGAGGTGACGGTGACGATCGTCGGTGCCGAGGAAGCGGATGCCGGGCGCGGCCTCGTCTCCTGGCTCTCGCCGGTGGCGCGGCAGCTGCTGGGCAAGCGGGTGGGCGAGGTGGTGACGCTGCGCAAGCCCGGCGGGGCGGAGGCGATCGAGGTCGTCGCCATCGCCTATCCGGCATGAGGGTCGTGCTGCTGCTGGGGGCGGCGCAGACGCTCGCCTGGGCGGGCTCCTACTACGTGCCGGCGGTGCTGGCCGCACCCATGGCGCGGGATCTCGGCGTGGCGCCTTCGCGCGTCTTCCTGGCCTTCTCCCTGGCGCTGCTGCTGACGGCGCTGCTGGGCCCCTGGGTGGGCCGCGCGATTGACCGCCATGGCGGGCGCTGGGTGATGTCGGCCGGCAATGCCGCCGCCGCCGCCGGGCTGTGCGTGCTGGCCGCGGCGACGGGCGAGGCGGCGCTGTTCCTCGGCTGGGCGCTGGTGGGGCTGGGCATGGCGGCGGCGCTGTACGACGCCGCCTTCGCCACCCTGGCGCGGCTGCTGGGCGCCGGGGCGCGCGGGGCCATCACCGGCATCACGCTGGTCGCCGGCTTCGCCTCCACGGTCAGCTGGCCGCTTTCGGCGCTGCTGGAGGCGCAGCTGGGCTGGCGCGGCGCCTGCCTGGCCTGGGCGGGGGTGCAGCTGCTGCTCTGCGTGCCGCTGAACCTGCTGCTGCCACGGGCGCCGCCGGCCGTGCCGCCCAAGGCCGCCGCCCCGGCTGGGGTAGCGCCGCGGGCCGGGATGCGCGCGGCGGTGCTGATGGCCGTGGCCTTCGCCGCCGGGAACTTCGCGGCCTCGGCGCTGGGGGCGCACCTGCCGGGGCTGCTGCTGGCCGCCGGCGTGGCGCCGGCCGCCGCCATCGCCGCCGGGGCGCTGCTGGGTCCGGCGCAGGTGGGGGCGCGGCTGCTGGAATTCGGGCTGCTGCGGCGGATGCACCCGCTGCTCTCGGCGCGGCTGTCGCTGCTGGCGCATCCCGTGGGCGCGGCCTTGCTGCTGCTGCTGGGGCCGGCGGGCGCGGTGGGCTTCGTGCTGCTGCATGGCGGGGGCAACGGCATCCAGACCATCGCGCGCGGCACGCTGCCGCTGGCGGTGTTCGGGCCCGCCGGCTACGGCCAGCGGCAGGGGCTGATCGTGGCGCCGGCGCGCT
>JBEQBS010000380.1:0-2947 GCA_041639675.1 Rubritepida sp.
CGCAGCGCCAGCCCCAGCCCGCCGATCGCCACCAGCGCCAGGGCCGAGACGCCGCCGGCGGCGGCATAGAGCAGCCGCGCGCGCGACCAGCCATCCCCGCCCCAGGGCGAGGCGCGCCACGCCAGCTCCAGGCACATCAGGATGGCCAGCACGCCGATGACCTGGAGGGCGCGGTGGATGATCATGCGTGTCCCCTGCGCGCCAGCGCGGCGTCCAGCGTGTTCTCCAGCAGGCAGGCGATGGTCATCGGCCCCACCCCGCCGGGCACGGGGGTGATGGCGGCGGCGTGCTGGGCCTCGTGGAACGCCACGTCGCCGCACAGCGTGCCGTCGGCGCGGCGGTTGATGCCCACGTCAACCACCACCGCGCCGGGCTTGATCCAGCCGCCCTTCACCATCTCGGCGCGGCCCACGGCGGCCACCAGGATGTCGGCGCGGCGGCATTCGGCGCCCAGCTCGTCGGTGCGGCTGTGCGCGATGGTCACGGTGCAGTCGGCGCCCAGCAGCAGCTGCGCCATGGGGCGCCCCACGATCTGCGAGCGGCCCAGCACCAGGGCGCGGGCGCCGCGCAGGCGCGCGCCGGATTCCGCCAGCAGGTGCATCACCCCGCGCGGCGTGCAGGGCACGAGGCCGGGCAGGCCCGAGGCCAGCCTCCCGGCGTTCAGCGGGTGGAAGCCGTCCACGTCCTTGGCCGGGTCCACCGCGGCGATGGCCTTCTCGGCGGCGATGTGCGCCGGCAGCGGCAGCTGCACCAGGATGCCGTCCACCGCATCCTCGGCGTTCAGCGCGGCGATGGTGGCCAGCAGCTCGGCCTCGGTGGTGGATTCCGGCAGGTGCAGCGTGCGCGAGGCGAATCCGGCCTCCTGCGCCGCGCGGTCCTTGTTGCGGACATAGACGCCCGAGGCCGGGTCCTCGCCCACCCGCACCACCGCCAGGCCGGGGCGGAAGGGCAGCGCGGCCACCCGCGCGGCGAGGCCGGCGCGGATGCGCGCGGCCAGCGCCTTTCCGTCGAGGATCGCGGCCATGCTCAGAAGTACATCCCGCCGAGGCGCAGGTAGTTCTGCGCCGCCACCACCAGCAGGATGGCCCCCTGGATCAGCAGGATCAGCACCAGGGGCGAAAGGTCCACCGCGCCCAGGTTGGGCATGCGGTTGCGGATGGGGCGCAGGGCGGGTTCGGTGATGCGGTGGAAGAAGTCGCCGATGGCCCAGACGAGGCGGTTGCGCGTGTCCAGCACGCCGAAGCCCACCAGCATGGACAGCACGGCGGCGATGATGACCGCCCAGGAATACAGGTTCAGCCCGGTGAGGAGGATGTAGAAGGGGGCGTCGAGGATCATGGTCGGCGGCGTTCCCTGCGCGGTTGGGGGCTTGTCGCGGATGGCGCGCGGGAGGGCAAGGGGCGGTTGACTCGCGGCCCCGGCGGGGGCAAACAGCGCCCCACCGCGCCGCCCCATCGGCACGGGATGGATACGGGGCTGTAGCTCAGTTGGGAGAGCGCGTCGTTCGCAATGACGAGGTCAGCGGTTCGATCCCGCTCAGCTCCACCATTCACCCCTCCGCCGCGCGTTCCAGCAGCGCTGCCCCGGCGCGGTCGAACACCCCATCCCAGGCCAGCGGCCCCGGCGGCATGCGGAACAGCCGCAGCGAGGGATACCACGGGCTGTCCTCCCGGCCCGTGCCCCACAGCCAGTGCGGCGCCCGGCCCAGCAGCACCCAGCAGGGGCGGTTCATCGCACCCGCCAGGTGCGCCACCGCGCTGTCCGTCATGATGACGAGGTCCAGCAGGGACAGCGCCGCCGCGGTGTCCGCGAAGTCGCGCAGCAGCGGCGCCAGGTCGGTCACGGCGCCGCGCAGCGGGTGGCGGGCCAGCGCGGCCTCCGGCGGGCCCTTCTGGAGCGAGAAGAGCCGCACCCCGGGCCAGCGGAAGCCGTCCAGGAAGCGGTCCAGCGTGGCGGCGCGCCAGTGGTTGGAGCCGAAGGTGACGGAGCCGCTCCAGATGATGCCGACCTTCAGTCCGGGCCCGGCGATCCGGCCCGCCAGCCGCTCCACCCGCGCCGGCTCCGGCGCCAGGGGCGGCAGCGGCGGCACCTGCGGCGCGAAGGCCAGCGGCAGGGAGCACACATGCAGGTGCCATTGGGCCTCCACCGCCGTGCCCGGCGCCACCACCTCGTCCACCAGCGGGGCCACCAGCGGCGCCAGCTCGGGCTTGCATTCCATCACCACCCGCCCGCCGCGGGCGCGCAGGGCGGGCAGGTAGCGCAGGATCCAGACCGTGTCGCCGAAGCCCTGCTCGGTCAGCAGCAGGATGGTCTCGCCCGGGAAGGGGCGGCCATCCCAGCGCGCGCCGGGGCGCGGGCGGTCGGCCACCATCCTCTGCGCGATGCGGCATTCGTAGTCGCGGAAGCCGCCCGCCCAGTCGCCATGCGCCAGCCGGGCGCGGGCCAGGTTCCACAGCGCCTGCGGGTGGCCGGCGGCCTGCGCCGCCTCATAGGCCGCGATGGCCTCCGCCTGCCGCTCGGCCCGCGTCAGCGTGGTGGCGAGGTTGTAGAGCGCCGTGGCATCCCCGGGCTGGAGCGCCACGGAGGCGCGCTGGGCGGCGATGGCCTGGGCATCCAGCCCCAGCGCGGTGAGCGCATTGCCCAGGTTGCTCCAGGTGCTGCCGCGGCGCGGCGCCAGCGCCAGGGCGGTGCGGTAGCAGCGCACCGCCTCCTCCCAGCGCTCGGCGCGGGCCAGCGTCACGCCCAGGGCGTTCAGCGCATCGGGGTTGCGCGGCGCGGCGCGGGCGGCGGCGGCGGCGGCCTCCACGGCCTCCGTCACCTTGCCCTCGCGCAGCAGGGCCTCCAGCGCGGCCACGGTGGTCACGGCAGGTCCCCGGGGTCGGTGTTGGCGCCGCAGAGCAGGATGCCGGGATCGGCGCCGGGCGGCGGCGCCCAGCGGCCGGACAGC
>JBEQBS010000381.1:0-2942 GCA_041639675.1 Rubritepida sp.
GGCGCGGTCCTGCGCGGCGGTGCCGGCGGTCTGTCCCCAGGCCGCTTGCACCCGCGCCCGGTAGGCCGCCGCCAGCTCCGGCGTCTGGGAATGGTAGTGGGAGGCCGAGACCATCCAGTCATTCCGCGTGGACTGGAGCTCCGTCAGGAAGCGCGCGGCGTAGCGGGCGTTGGCATCGGGGTCGAAGGCGTCCTCCAGGCTGGCGAAGGCGCGGGGATGGTGATGCAGGTTCACCTGCATGCAGCCCACATCCATCGAGCGCACGCCGCGCCCCTGGAGCTCGCGCACCAGGGCGATGGCGGCGTCGCGGCTCGGCAGGAAATGCCCACGCCCCTCGGCATTGATGGTCCAGGGCCAGGGGCCGAAGCTGCCGGTCTCCGGGTTGCGGCGGCCGGATTCCACGCGCCCGATCGCCTGGAGCAGCCCCGGTGGGATGGAAGCGGCGGCCTCGGCCCGCGCGATGGCGGCGCGGCACAGCGCCGTGGGCTCGGCGTGCAGCATCGCCGGGGGCAGCAGGAGCAGCAGGGCAAGGAGCATCCGCATGCCGCCGCCGGTGCAATCCGCATGCCAGCGCACCCCATGCGCCGCGGGAATGCTGCGATGCAAAAAATCGCTTGCACGCAAGCGATCACCCGGCTATATGTGGTGCCAGCAGCGAGGTTCGCTTCGTTGCTTTCTTGGACGTTTCCTCCCTAAACTTGGCGGCCCAGCGATGGGTCGCCATTTTTTTTGCTCAGGGCGCCAGGTGGGTGGCGAAGCTGGCCGGGGCGGTGATCTCCACCAGTTCCAGGTCCTCGCTGTGGGCGATTTCGCGGTGCTTCACCCGTGGCGGCTGCAGGGCGCTGCTGCCGGCCTCCAGCGTCACCTCGCCGATATCCTCGTATTCGAAGCGCACCCAGCCGCGCACCACCCAGACCAGCTGGAACTCCAGCTCGTGCCAGTGCCATCGCGGCTCCGGATGGGCGCCCGGCACGGCGCGGATGACATGGGCGCCGAAGCGCCCGCCCGTCGCCTCCGCCACGCCCAGCCCGGCATAGGCGAAGAAGGCGCGCAGCCCGCCGTCGAAGGCGCGGCCCGCGGCGTGGGTGATGGTCGTCCTCATGCCAGGGGCACTGCGACATGACGCGCGAAGCCGGGCCGCGGCATCAGCCGCGCGTGCCAGGCGGCCAGGGCGGGCCGGTCCCGTCGCGCCACGGGGAAGTGGAGCCAGCGGTGCAGGTAGGGCGCCAGGGCGATGTCGGCCAGCGTCATCCCGGGGCCGGCCAGCCAGTCCTGCCCCTCCAGCGCCGATTCGACGATGGCCCAGAGCTCCTCCGCCTCCGCCACGGCACGCGCCAGGCGGTCCATGTTGCGCTCGGCCTCCGGCGTGCGGAACAGGGTGAAGAGGATGGTGGTCATCGGCGCGTTGAGGTGGCCGAGCTGCCAGTCCATCCACTTCTCCACCTGCGCGCGGGCGCGGGGCTCGGCCGGGTGCAGCGCGGCGCCGCCGCGCGTGGCGCAGAGGTAGCGGCAGATGGCGTTGCTTTCCCACAGGGAGAAGCCGTCCGCTTCCACGATGGTCGGCACGCGGGCCATCGGGTTCATCGCCAGGTAGGCGGCCTCGCGCGTGCGGCCGAAGCCGCCGCCGGCGTCCAGCCGCTCGAAGGCGATGCCCAGCTCCTCGCACAGGAACAGCACCTTCATCACGTTGGAGGAGCTGGCGCGCCCCCAGATCGTCAGCATCCGCGTTTCCCCCGTGGTCCGCCCGCACCGTGCCGCAGCGGCGCGGCTTGCGGAAGGGCCGGGGCGGCGCGACAAGGCAGGCCATGGCCGGAGCCCTCCTCGTCGCGCTGCTCGCCGCCGCCGCGCCGCTCTTCGCGCGCGCCAGCGAATCCCTGTGGGGGCTGGCGCCCTGCGAGCTGTGCCTGTGGCAGCGCGCGCCCTACTGGCTGGCCCTGGCCCTGGCGCTGGCGGCGGCGGCGCTGCCGCGCGCGCGCCGGCCCTTGCTGCTGGGGGCGGCGCTGGCCGCGCTGGCCTCGGCCGCCATCGCCGCCTTCCACCTCGGCGTGGAATGGCGCTGGTGGCCCTCGCCACTGGCGGGTTGCCAGGCGCCGGTGGTGGATGCGGCGCAGAGCCTGGAGGAGATGATGGCCGCCCTGCGCCCCATGCCCACCAAGCCCTGCGACGAGCCCGCCTTCCTCATCCCCGTGCTGCCCCTGTCCATGGCGGGGATGAACCTCATCTATGGCATGGGCCTCGGGGCGCTCGCCGCCCGCCTCGCCCTGAAGGAGCCGCGATGACCGAGACCACGACCCCAACCCCGCGCGACTACCTGGAGCGCGTGATCCGCGTGGACCACGCCGGGGAATACGGCGCCAAGCGCATCTACCAGGGCCAGCTGGCGGTGCTGAAGGGCACGCGGCACGAGGCGACGATCCGCCACATGCAGGAGCAGGAGCAGGAGCACCTGGACACCTTCTCCCGCCACATCGCGCAGCGGCGCGTGCGGCCCACCGCGCTGCTGCCGGTCTGGCACGTCGCCGGCTTCGTGCTGGGCGCGGCGACGGCGGCGATGGGCGCCCGCGCCGCCATGGCCTGCACCGTGGCCGTGGAGGAGGCGATTGACGAGCACTACCAGGCCCAGGAAGCCGCGCTGGGCGAGGACGAGGCGGCGCTGAAGGCGGAGATCGCGCGCTTCCGCGCCGAGGAGCTGGAGCACCGCGACATCGGCCTGGCCAACGAGGCGGAGCTGACGCCGGGCTACCGGCTGCTCTCGGCGGCCATCAAGCTGGGCTGCAAGGTGGCGATCAAGGTGAGCGAGCGGGTCTGACTGGCACGGTCCTTGCCTTGACCCCTGGCACCCCCCGGCAGCATATGGCCTCCGTGACCCAATCCCCGGCTTCCAGCCCGGCCGCCGGCGCCACCGTCGCGGCGCTGCCGGCCCGCCGCGCCGTCCCCACGCC
>JBEQBS010000382.1:0-2917 GCA_041639675.1 Rubritepida sp.
CGGGCCTTGGCGCCGGCATGGCCGCCATTCCTGACGGATGCGGGATCGCCCCGCATGCCCGGGCCTCGGGGGCCGCATGACCGCCATCCCTCCTGACGCAGCCGAGCACCGCCGCGCCTTCCTCGCCGCCTTCCCGGCCATTGCCGCGGCCATCGTCACCGGCGCGGTGGACCAGACCATCACCGCCACCGCCCTGCCGGCCATCGCCGCCGAGTTCGGGGTGGCCGGGCGCATCTCCTGGGTCGTCGTCGCCTACCTGATCGCCGGCACGGTCGCGGCGCCCGTCTTCGGGCGGCTGGGCGATGCCTATGGCCGCCAGCCGATGCTGGTGCTGGCCTTCCTGCTGCAAGGCGCCGGCGCGCTCCTCGCCGCGCTGGCGCCCGACTTCTGGCTGCTGCTGGCCGCGCGCGCCGTGCACGGGCTGGGCGGCGGCGCGCTGCTGACACTGGCCATGGCCGTGCTGGGCGAGACGGTGCCCCCGCGCGAGCGCGGCCGCTACCAGGGCTACCTGGTGGCCTGCTTCATCTCCTCCTCCGCGCTCGGCCCGCTGCTGGGCGGCTGGCTGACGGCGCATTGGGGGTGGTCGGGCGTGTTCTGGTTCGGGCTGCCGCTCTGCGCCATCGGCCTCGCGGCGACGTGGCGGCTGGCGCGGCGCCCGGGCACCGGCGGCTTCACGCTGGACCTGCCGGGGCTGGGCCTGTTCACCGCCTTCGTGGTGGTGCTGGTGGCCGCGCTGGACCGCGTGCAGAAGCTGGACTGGCTGCTGGCCGGGCCGGGGCTGGGGCTGGCCGCGCTGCTGTGCTGGCTGCTGCTGCGCGCGGAGCGCCGCGCGCCCGACCCGCTGCTGCCGCCCGAGGTGCTGGGCGAGGCATCGGTGTGGCGCACCAACACCTTGTCCGCCTGCGTGGCGGCGGCGCTGACGGCGCTGATCTCCTTCCTGCCCATTTACCTCTCGGTGGTCCGCGGGGTGCCGCTGGCCACGGTGGGGCTGATGCTGCTGCCGATGTCGGTGGCCGGCGGCATCGGCGCCCTGGCCTCGGGCACGCTGGTGGCGCGCACGGGGCGGACCATGCTGCTGCCGATGATCGGGCTGGGGCTGGGCACGCTGGGCGTGGCGGGCTTGGCGGCCTTCGCGGGGCAGGTGCCGCTGTGGCTGCTGCCCTGGTGGCTGGCGCTGTGCACCCTGGGCGTGGGCACCACCTTCCCGGCGGTGCAGATCACCGTGCAGGCCGCGGCCGGGCAGGCGCGGCTGGGCGTGGCCACGGCCTCGGTGCAGTTCATGCGCAACCTGGGCTCGGCGGCCGGCACCGCGCTGCTGGGCGCCGCGCTCTTCGCCACGCTGGCCCTGATCGAGCCCGGCCTGGCCGAACGCGTGATCGGCGGCGGCCGCGCCGCGCTGGCGGCGCTGGATGGGGAGGGCCGCGCGGCGCTGGCCTCGGGCTTCCGCGCGCTCTTCGCCGGCGCCTCGGTGCTGCTGGGCGTGGCCTTCGTGATGGCCTGGCGGGTTCCCCTGCGGCGGATTTGAGCGGAAGCTTCCTCCAACGATCACCGGAGGGACGCGCAATGGACCGCATCGGCTTCATCGGCCTGGGCAACATGGGGCGCCCCATGGCGTCCAACATCCGCCGCCGGCAATTCCCGCTGGCGGCCTTCGACCTCAACCCCGCCGCCGTCGCCGCCCTGGTGGAACTCGGCGCCGAGGCCGCGCCGGATGTCGCCACCCTGGCGCGCGGCGCCGATGTGGTGGTGACGATGCTGCCCGGCCCGAAGGAGGTCTCGGCCACCGTGCTGGGCCCCGTGCTGGCCAATCTCCGCCCCGGCGGGCTGGTGCTGGACATGAGCACGGTGGACCCCGAGACGACCGACGCCCTGGCCGCCGCCTGCGCCGCCAGGGGCGTGGGCTTCGTGGATGCGCCGGTGGGCCGCCTTGCCGCCCATGCCGAGCGCGGCGAAAGCCTGTTCATGGTCGGCGGCAGCGAGGCCGATGTGGCGCGCGTGCGCCCGCTGCTGGAGACGATGGGCAGCACGGTGCATCATTGCGGCGAGGCCGGCGCCGGCACCCGCGCCAAGCTGGTGAACAACCACCTGGCCATCCTGCTGTGCCAGCTGAACGCGGAAGCCCTGTCGCTCGCCACCGCCTTCGGCCTGTCGCTCGACCGCATCCTGCCGGTGCTGCACGGCACCACGGCGACGAACGGCCAACTGGCGGTGAACTGGCCCAACAAGGTGCTGAAGGGCGACACCCAGCCCGGCTTCGCCATTGACCTGGCGCACAAGGACCTGTCGCTGATCCTCGGCGCGGCCAATGCCGCCCGCGTGCCGCTGCCCATGGCCGCGGCGGGGCGCGAGGCCTTCAGCCTGGCCCGCGCGCGAGGGATGGGCGGCAAGGACTTCTCGGCGATGCTCGACGCGCAATGCGCCGCCGCCGGGGTGGAGCCGCCGCGGCTGTGAGGCGCCTCAGCGGCGCATCATGCCCTTCTTGATCTCGCGCTCCACCGCGCTGCGCTCGGCGGAGCCGATGCGGCGGATGATCTCGCGCACGATGGCGGGCGAGATGCGGTGCCGCTTGGCGAGGTAGGCCACCTCCTCCTCGTGGTCGGCGGCGGGGATGGGCTGGGCGGTCATGGCTGTCTCTCCAGGCGGCAAGCCGCCGCGGCGCCCGGTCCGGGGCTGCGCGCGGCAACCCCGGCGGGTGGGGCGGCATGGTCCGGGACCGCGCCGCCAGGTGATGGGAGGGCGATCCGCCCCGTCGGTTCCCGTCGGGGCGGATCGCGCCCGGGCTACTTGCGGGCCTTGCGGGCGGCGTAGCGGGCGTCGCGCGCCGCCTTCTGCTCGGCCAGCAGCGCCAGGGCGCGCTGCTTCTTCTCGGCGTCCAGCATGGCGGCGCGCTCGGCGCCGGCCAGGGCCTCGCGCGCGG
>JBEQBS010000383.1:0-2903 GCA_041639675.1 Rubritepida sp.
CGCCCGAGGCCGCGACGGTGCTGGCCCAGGCCGCCCCCGGCCCGGTGCTGGACGGGCTGGACGCCCTGCGCGAGGAGCTGGCGCCCCTGCTGGCCGAGGATGCGGCGCTGCCGCGCGCGGCGGAGTAGCGGGCCGGGCCGCGGGCACAGGCCCGAAGCCGCCTCGCCTCAGCCTTCCATCACCGCCAGCGGGCCGATCCGCACCTCCACCGCCAGCCCCTCCGGCCGCCACAGGAAGCGCGCCTCGCCATCCAGCGGGCCGCCGGCATTGGCCTCCACCAGCCGGGTGCCGAAGCCGGGAGCGGGGGAATCGGGCGGCGGCGGGCCGCCCGTCTCCTCCCAGCGCAGCAGCACGCCGCCATCGCCCATCCGCTCCCAGCGCACCGACACCTGGCCGCCGGGCCGGGACAGCGCGCCATACTTCGCCGCATTGGTCGCCAGCTCGTGCAGCACCATGGTCAGGGGCTGCGCGGCCTCGGTGGACAGGCGCAGCCGCGGCCCCTCGGGCGCGGCGTTGCCGCCATAGGCCTCCAGCTCGTTCTCCACCAGCTCGCGCAGCTCCGCGCCCACCCAGCGCTCGCGCGCCAGCACGGTGTGCACGCGCGCCATGGCGCTGATGCGCCCCTCCAGCGCCTCCACCAGCCCCTCGGCATTGCCGCGCGATTCCGCCAGCGACAGCCGCGCCAGGGAGCGCACCACGGCCAGGGCGTTCTTCGCCCGGTGGTCAACCTCGCGCGACAGCAGACGCTCCGCCTCCTCGGCCTGCTTGCGGGCGGTGATGTCCAGCACGGCGCAGGTCACGCCCAGCAGCGCGCCCTGGGCGTCGCGCACCGGGCGATAGGCGCACAGGAAGGTGCGCGCGCCCAGGCGCAGCTCCACATCCTCCACCGGCTGGCCCGTTTCCAGCACGGTGCGCATCAGCGGCAGGGCCATGGCGGCGGCCTCGGGGTTCACCTCCTCCAGCGTCCGGCCCGGGTAATCCTCGGCCGCGCGGCCATCAATGGCGCAAAGGCGCTGGTTGACGGCCAGGAAGCGCAGCCCGTGGTCGAGCAGCGCCATGCCGACGGGCGCATTCTCGTAGGTGGCGCGCAGGCGGTCCGCCGCCGCGGCCGCCTCGGCCTGGGCGGCGCGCAGCTCATGCGTGTCCACGCCCACGCCGACCCACCCGCCCTCCGGCAGCGGGCGGCTGCGCAGCACGTGCCAGCGATGCGTGCCCGAGGCCGCGTGGAACAGCCGCGCCTCCGCCACGAACTCCGCGGCCTCGCCGCGCCGGTTCGCCGCCACCGATGCCGCCCAGGCGGCGGCGAAGCCCGGCAGGTCGTCGGGGTGCAGGGTGGCGCGCCAGCCCTCCCCCAGCCCCTCGCCCCAGGGGGTGCCGGTGTATTCGTGCCACCAGCGGTTCAGCCAGGTGATGCGGCCATCGGCATCGGCCGTCATCACCACCTGGGGCGAAAGGTCGAGCAGCACCGAGAGGCGCCGCTCGCTGGCCAGCCGCGCGGCGTCGCGGGTCTGCACCGCCTCGGCCATCGCGTCGAAGGCGGCGCCGAGGCGCTGGAACTCCCGCCCGCCGCCGATGCCGCCCACCCGGGCGTCCCAGTCCTGCCGGCCCCAGCGCCCGGCGGCGGCCAGCAGCTGGCGCACCGGCCGCTCGATCGCCGCGCCGAAGGCCACCAGCGCCAGGGAGAAGGTCAGCAGCAGCGAGCCCAGGATCAGCAGCGCGCCCATGCGGTCGCGCGCGGCGGCGGCGCGCACCACGCTGCCGGCATCCAGCCCCATGGTGATGAACAGCCCCACCGGCGGCTCGCTCACCGGGATGAAGGCGGCGACGCGGCGCACGCCGTCCAGCGCCGGGGCGTCAATCACCCCGGCCTCGGGCCGCTCCAGCAGCGCCATGGCGAAGGGGGCCATCGGCCGGCCCACATAGGCGGCGGGATCGCGCGAGCGCGCGAGGATGGTCCCCTCGCGGTCGGCGATGGTGGAGGAGGAGCCCTCCGGCAGTGCCAGGGATTGCAGGTCCCGCGTCAGCCATTCCACCGAAAGGCCCAGCACCAGCACGGCGCGCACCCCACCGGCGGCATCCAGCATGGGGGCGGCCAGGTGCAGGCTGGCGGTGCCGGTGGCCCGGCCCGTGGCATAGGTGCCCACGGTGAAGGCGCGGGTGCGCATCACCTCGCGGAAGTACCAGCGGTCGCCCACCGACAGGACGCCGACCATCCCCGGCACGGAGGAGCAGACGGAATTGCCGTCTGGCGCGAAGACATTGGCGATGGTGTAGCGCGGATAGGCCTCGACCAGCCGCGCCAGGAAGGAATCGCATTCGGCGCCCGGCGCCAGGGCGCGCACCGCCTCATGCGCCGCCATGGCCGCCAGCACCTGCTGCGCGCCCTCGATGGTGCGCACCTGCTGGCCGGCCACCAGCCGCACCAGCCGCTGCGCCTGCTCGGCCACCAGGGTGGTGCGCGCCGCCCGCGCCTCGCGCTCCATCCACAGCTGCACGAGCCCGGCCGGGACCAGGGCGACGAGGATCAGCAGCAGGGCACGGAGAACGAGGGGCAAGGACGTCCAGCGCGTTTTTCTTCAGGTGGCATGAATACACGGCCCGGCGGGCGGCGTCACGCGGCCAGGCCCGCCGCGCATTCCCCCCAGGCCGCCTGGCCGGCGGCGCGCTTTCCTCACGCCGCCTGGCCGGCGGCGCGTTTCCCTCACGCCGCCTGGCCGGCGGCGTGGCCGCTGGCCCAGGCCCATTGGAAGTTGTAGCCGCCCAGCCAGCCGGTCACGTCCACCGCCTCCCCCACCACGAAGAGGCCGGGCAGGTGCCTCGCCTGCATGCTGCGCTGGTCCAGGGCGGCGGTGTCCACCCCGCCGGCCGTCACCTCGGCCTTGGCGAAGCCTTCCGTGCCCTCG
>JBEQBS010000384.1:0-2895 GCA_041639675.1 Rubritepida sp.
CCGCCCTGGCGCCCGGCGGCTTCTGGATGGGATGGGAGCGCGGCTGGATCGCCGGCAACATCTCGGCGGGGCTGGGGATGGTGCGGATGCTCAAGCCCATGCTGCCGGCCATCGCCGCGGCGCCGGCCAGCCGGGCGCTGCTCTTCGCGCAGTTCTGCGCCCGGCCCTGGGCGGTGGATGCGGCCGTGGCCCATGACGAGGCGAAGGGCGAGGGCGAGGCCGAGGCCCCGGGCACCGACCCCATGCTGGCGCAGATGCTGACGGCGCCGATGCAGCCCGGGCTGGAACCCGGCGAGGCGACGCGCGCCCCCGTGCTCCTCCTCTGGGGCAAGGAGGACCGGGTGACGCTGCCGGTGCAGGCCCCGCGCGCCCTGGCCGCCTTCCCCGGCGCGCGGCTGGAATGGGTGGAGCGCGCCGGCCACTACATCCACTGGGACCAGCCGATGGAGGTGGCGCGGCTGCTGCGCGCCCATTGCGGGGCCCAGGCGCTGCTGCCGGCGCCGGGCTGACGCCGCCTCAGCCCAGCGCGCGCCAGCCGATGTCGCGCCGGCAGAAGCCTTCGGGCCAGTCCAGCGCATCCACCGCGGCATAGGCGGCATCCCGCGCCTGCCGCAGCGTGGCCGCGCGCGCGCCGATGCCCAGCACGCGCCCGCCGGCGGCCAGCACCGCGCCATCCGGCCCGGCCCGCGTCCCGGCATGGAAGACCTGCACCCCCGGCACCGCCGCCGCGGCATCCAGCCCCCCGATGCGCGTGCCCGCGCGCGGCGTGCCGGGATAGCCCTCGGCCGCCATCACCACCAGCAGCGAGGGCTCAGGCGACCAGTCCAGCACCACGCCCGACAGGTCGCCGCGCGCGGCGGCCAGCAGGGCGGGCAGCAGGTCGGAGTCCAGCCGCAGCATCAGCGCCTGGCATTCGGGGTCGCCGAAGCGGACGTTGAACTCCAGCAGCTTCGGGCCATCCGCCGTCAGCATCAGCCCGGCGAAGAGAACGCCGCGGAACGGGGCGCCGCG
Organism: Rubritepida sp.; assembly: GCA_041639675.1. Lineage (GTDB taxonomy): Bacteria > Pseudomonadota > Alphaproteobacteria > Acetobacterales > Acetobacteraceae > Roseococcus. The sequence continues at coordinate 1,012 of JBEQBS010000384.1, forward strand.
GCGGGCCAGCTCCGCCAGCACGGGCTGGATGCAGGTGTCCATCACCTGGCGCTCCAGCGCCGGGGTGAAGGCCGGGGCGGGGCTGTAGGCGCCCATGCCGCCGGTATTGGGCCCGCTGTCGCCATCGCCCACGCGCTTGTGGTCCTGCGCGGCGCCGCAGGGGATGGCGCGGGCGCCGTCGCACAGCGTGAAGAAGGAGACCTCCTCGCCGTCCAGGAACTCCTCCACCACCACGCGGCGGCCGGCCTCGCCATGGGCGCCGCGCTCCATCATATCCGTGATGGCCTCCTCGGCCTCGGCCACGGTCATGGCCACCACCACGCCCTTGCCGGCGGCCAGGCCATCGGCCTTCACCACGATGGGCGCGCCCTGGGCCTGGATGTAGGCGCGGGCGGCATGGGCGTCGTCGAAGGTGGCGTGGCGCGCGGTCGGCGCCCCGGCCGCATTCGCCACCTGCTTGAAGAAATCCTTGGAGCCCTCCAGCCGCGCCGCCGCCGCCACGGGGCCGAAGCAGGGGATGCCGGCCTCGGCACAGGCATCGGCCAGGCCCAGGGTCAGCGGCGCCTCGGGGCCGGCCACCACCAGCCCCACGGCATGGGCCCGCGCGAAGGCGACCAGGGCGGGGATGTCCGTGGCCGCGATGGCCACGCATTCCGCCACGGCGGCGATGCCGGGGTTGCCCGGTGCGCACCACAGCGTCTCCAGCAGCGGCGATTGCGCCAGCTTCCAGCACAGCGCGTGTTCCCGCCCGCCCGAGCCGACCACCAGCACCTTCATGGAATGGGCCTCATCGTCCGTTCTCGCTCCGGCCGGATCGCCGGAGGGCGGGACCGCCCGGCACCTGGCCGTTCCATGCCCCGGCGACAGCCGGGGCGTGGAACGGCTAGAAGCACGGAATGGACGGTGCCGGAAGCAACATCCCCGAATATGGCGTGGGCGACCTCGGCGGGGCGATCAAGCGGACGCTGGAAGGCGCCTTCGGCCGCATCCGCGTGCGGGGCGAGATGACGGAGGTGAAGGTCTGGGGCGGCTCGGGCCACATCTACCTCTCGTTGAAGGACGAGCGCGGCAAGATCGAGGCGGTGTGCTGGAAGAACAGCGTGCCCCGCCTGGGCCTGAAGCCGGAGAACGGGGTGGAGGTGATCGCCACCGGGCGCATCACCACCTATGCCGACCGCTCGAAATACCAGCTGGTGATCGAGCGCCTGGAATATGCCGGCGAGGGCGCGCTGCTGAAGCGCATCGAGCTGCTGAAGCAGAGGCTGGGCGAGGAAGGGCTGTTCGACCCCGCGCGCAAGCGCCCCCTGCCGGTGCTGCCGCAGGTGATCGGCGTCGTCACCAGCGAATCGGGGGCGGTGATCCAGGACATCCGCACCACGCTGGCGCGGCGCTTCCCGCGCCGGCTGATCCTCTGGCCGGTGCAGGTGCAGGGCGCCACGGCCGCCGCCCAGGTGGCCGCCGCCATCCGCGGCTTCTCCGCCCTGCCCGCCGGCGGCCCGGTGCCACGGCCCGACGTGCTGATCGTCGCCCGCGGCGGCGGCAGCCTGGAGGACCTGATGGCCTTCAACGAGGAGGAGGTGGTGCGCGCGGCGGCGGACTGCACCATCCCGCTGATCTCCGCCGTGGGGCACGAGACGGACACGACGCTGATTGACTTCGCCGCCGACCGCCGCGCGCCGACGCCCACCGCCGCCGCCGAGATGGCCATCCCCGCCCGGGCCGACCTGCTGGCCGATGTCGCGCAGCTCGCCCGCCGGCTGGAGGGGCGGATGGAGGCGCGCACCGACGCCGCCCGCGCCCGGCTGCGCCTGGCCGCGGCGGGATTGCCCGACCTGCCGGCGATGGTGGAGGCGGCCAGCCAGCGGCTGGATGACCGCGCCGCCC
>JBEQBS010000385.1:0-2886 GCA_041639675.1 Rubritepida sp.
AGGGCGCCCGGCGGCCGGTGGGCCTCAGCCTTCGACGGTGATGTTGGCCTCGCGCACCACGCGGGCCCACTGCTCGCGCTCGCGCCGGGCGAAGTCGGCCAGCTCGGCGGGGGTGGAGGGCTCGGGCACGCCGGCCTGCTGGCGGAACACCTCCAGCGTCTGCTGGTGGCGCGCGCCCTCGCGCACCGCCTCGTTCAGCCGGGCCAGGATGGGCGCCGGGGTGCGGGCGGGGGCGTAGAGGGCCAGCCACAGGCCGGTGGCCAGCGGCACGCCCAGCTCCTGCATGGTCGGCACGTTCGGCGTCAGCTCCACGCGGTTGGGGTGCGCCAGGCCGAGGATGCGGGCGCGGTTGTCCACGGCCAGCGAGTTGGCGCCGCCGACCGGCAGGCTCATCAGGTCCACCTGGGCGGCGGCCACCGCCTGCATGCCCGGCGCCTGCGCGGCGAAGGGCACGTGCAGCAGCTCCAGCCCCTGGTTGCGCGCCCAGAACTCGGTGCAGAGGTGCGAGGAGGAGCCGACGCCCCAGGAGGCGAAGGTCAGCCGCCCCGGCTGGCGGCGCCCCTCGCGCACCAGGCCGGCGAAGTCGGCGATGCCGCGCTGGTGCGCGCCGACCATGACGGCGAAGGGCACGCGCGTGACCATGGAGACGGGGGCGAAGTCCGTCTCGTCATTGTAGGGCAGGGAGCGGAAGGTGGAGCGGTTGATGGCGAAGGTGTCGGTGATGCCCATGGTGAGCGTCGTGCCGTCGGCCGGGGCGCGGGCGGCGGCCAGGGTGCCGACGGTGCCGTTGGCGCCCGGGCGGTTCTCCACGATCACCGGCTGGCCCAGCGCGGCCTGGAGGCCCACCGCCATCCCGCGCGAGATGACATCGGTGATGCCGCCCGCATTGTAGGGGACGATGATCCGCACGGCGCGGTCGGGGAAGTTCGTCGCCACGGCCGGCTGGGCCAGGGCGGGGCGGGCGGCGAGCGCGCCGGCGCCCGTGGCGGCGGCGAGCGACAGCAGGCCGCGGCGGCGGAACTCGGACATGGAACCTCCTAGATGGATTTATCGTTACGGAACGTCCATCTGGGAAATCATGTCCGGGCGTGCAAGGAAAATCGCGTCAGTAGGCGCGCGCCTCCTCCCGCCGGGCCGGGGCGGCGCCGCGGGCTTCATCCGCCGCGGCGCGCAGGTCGGCGGCGTATTCGCCGGCGACCTCAGCATGCAGGGGGTTCAGGTGCAGGTGGATGCCCTCGGGCTCCGCCTGGCGGGACACGAGCCAGCCGCGGCGTTCCAGCCCCTCCGCCACGCCGGCGATGGGCAGGGCGGGGTCGGTGGAGCGATAGACCAGGATGGCGTGGTTGCCGGGCAGCGCCTCCAGCCCCGGGATGGCGGCGATGGCGGCGGCGATCCCCGCCCGCGCCGCCAGGATGCGCCGGGCGCAGTCGCGGTAGCCCGCCATCCCCAGGTGGCGCATCACCGCCCAGGCGGCCGCCACCGCCCCGCCGGGCCGGGTGCCCTGGGCGGTGTGCGCGGCGTAGAGGCCGCGCGCCCAGGCCCGGCTTTCGAAGCGGTGGAAGCGGCGCAGCCCGTCCTCGCGCACCAGCAGCAGCGAGGCCCCCTTGGGCGCCATGCCGTGCTTGTGGATGTCCGCGCTGATGCTGGTGACGCCCGCATGCGCGGCGAAGTCCCAGGCGGGCAGGGTGACGGGGAGGAACGGGTTGAGGAAGCCGCCCACGCAGGCATCCACGTGCAGCCAGGCGCCGCGCGCCTGGGCCAGCGCGCCGAGTTCCGCCACCGGGTCCACCGTGCCGAAGGGATAGCAGGGGGCGGAGGCGACCAGCGCCACGGTGCGCGCATCCATCGCCGCCGCCATGGCCGGCACGTCGGCCACGCGCTCCGCCGTCACCGGCACGCGGCGCGGCTCCAGGCCGAGGTACCAGCAGGCGCGGTCGAAGGTCAGGTGCGCGGTGTCGGGCAGGATCACATTGCCCGCGCGCCCCGGCGTGACGTTGCCCGCCCTTTCCCGCGCCGCCAGCAGGGCCAGGAAGATGCTTTCGGACCCGCCCGAGGTGAAGGTGCCGCCCGCGCCGGGCGGGGCCTGCAGCAGGTGCAGCCCCATCGCCACCACCTCGGATTCCAGCCGTGCCAGGGAAGGGAAGGCGCGCTGGCCCAGGTTGTTCTCGGTCCAGAAGCGGCGATAGGCCTCCTGGCCCACGCGCTCCGTCTCCTCGTCCAGCCAGTAGAAGAACACGGCCATGCGGCCGCGCCGCCAGGACACGTCGCGCCCCTTCGCGGCGTCCAGCGCGGCGCTGATCTCGGGCCAGGCCTCGCCCTGCTCGGGGATGCGCATGCGGTCTTTCCTCCCAACCGTGTTTCCGCCACACCATCACGTGACGAGCGCGGGAGGCAACCGATGATGCTGGGCATGGTGGGTCTGGGGCGGATGGGGGCGAACCTGCTGCGCCGGGCCATGCAGGCGGGCATCCCCGGCGCCGGCTTCGACCGCGATGCCGCCGCCGTCGCCGCCCTGGTGGCCGAGGGCGCGCGGGGCGCCGATTCGCTGCCCGCCCTGGTGGCGCTGCTGCCCGCGCCGCGCACCATCTGGGTGATGCTGCCGGCCGGCGCGGTGACGGAAGCCGCCCTGCGGGAGCTGCACGGCCTGCTGGAGCCGGGCGACACGATCATCGAGGGCGGGAACTCCCTCTACAAGGACAGCGCGCGCCGCGCCGCCGAGGCCGCGGCGAAGGGCCTGCGCTACCTGGATGTCGGCACCTCCGGCGGCGTCTGGGGCCTCCAGCGCGGCTATTGCCTGATGATCGGCGGGGATGACGCGGCGGTGCGCGCGCATGACGCGCTGTGGCGCGCGCTGGCGCCGGGCGAGGGCGCGGCGCCGCCGACGCC
>JBEQBS010000386.1:0-2817 GCA_041639675.1 Rubritepida sp.
TGGGGCCCGCAGCCCCCCGCCCCCAGCCCCGCCGGCCCCCTGCCGGTGGAGGCCCTGGTGATGCCCGACGGCGCCCGCCTGCCGCTGCGCCGGTGGGAACCGGCGGGGCCGCCGCGCTTCGTGGCCCTGGCCCTGCACGGGCTGAACGACCATGGCGGCAACTTCCTGGAGGATGGCGGCCCGCTGCTGGCCGCGGGCGGCACGCTGCTCTACGCCATGGACCACCGCGGCTTCGGCTGGAGCGCCTCGCGCGGCTTCTGGGCCGGGGCGGAGACGATGGTGGAGGATGCCCGCACCGCCATCCGCCTGCTGCGCGCCCGCCACCCCCACCTGCCCTTGTTCCTGATCGGCGAATCCATGGGCGGCGCCGTGGCCCTGCTGGCCGAGCCGGAGGAGGTGGACGGCATCATCCTCTCGGCGCCGGCCATCTGGGGCGGGCGCTACTTGCCCTGGTTCATGCGCGTGCCGCTGGACGCGGCGATGCGCGTGGTGCCGGCCATGGCGGCGAATGCCGGCGTGGGCGGCATCGCCGCCAGCGACAACCGCGCCGCGCTGGAGCGCTTCGGCCGCGACCCCCTGGCCCTGCGCGAGATCCGGGTGGACGTGATCGGCGGCATGGTGGCGCTGATGGACCAGGCGGTGGCCAGGCTGCCCGGGCTGGGCGCGCGCCGGCCCACCCTGGTGATGGTGGGCGCGAAGGATGCCGTGGTGCCCGCCAACGTGGCCCGCCGCGCCCTGCGCGATGCCGGGGCGCGCCGCGTCGCCTTCTATCCCGAAGGCTGGCACCTGCTGCTGCGCGACGGCATCCGCGCGGAGGTGGCGGCCGACATGCTGCGCTTCATGGCCGACCCCGCCACGCCCATCCCGGCCGAGGCGCGCGGGGCGGAATGGCTGGCTCAGGCGCCCTGACGACGGTTCCAGGGCATGGCGCCCAGCACGCGGGCCATGCCGCAGAAGCCGGTGAGGCCCGCGAAGACCAGCCCGGCGCCGACGAAGCCCGCCAAGGCGTGGAAGCCCGGCGCCACCAGCGCCCCGCCCAGCACGCCCGCCAGCACCAGCGCGCCGGCCGCCACCTGCACCTGGCGCATGATGGGCAGGGGCGCCTTCGCATCGCGCGCCACCGGCAGCCCCGCGCGCTCCCAGGCGGCAAGCCCGCCCTCCAGCACCGGATGCGCCGCGGCCAGGGGGGCGCAGCGCGCGCCGGACTGGCACATCACCACCGCGCCCGGCGGCAGCGCGGCGGCGTCCAGCCGCGACAGCGGGCGGTTCTCGGCGCCCGGCACATGGGCGCGGCGGAACTCGTCGGCCTCGCGGATGTCCACCAGGGGGGTGCCGGCGCGCAGGGCGGCGGCGGTCTCGTGCGGGGTCATGTGTCCTCCTCGGGGCAGAAGATGGCGCGCATGGCCACCAGCAGCGCGGCCACGCGCGGGTCGGCCAGGCGGTAGAAGACCTGCTGCGCGGCGCGGCGGGTGGAAACCAGCCCATCCTCCCGCAGCCTGGCCAGGTGCTGGGACAGCGCGGGCTGCGACAGGCCCACCAGCGCGGCCAGGCGGTTCACGCTGGCCTCGCCCTCGCCCGCCAGGTGGCACAGCAGCAGCAGGCGGTTCTCGTTGGCCAGCAGGCGCAGCACGCGCGCGGCCTCCGCCGCCTTCGCCTCCATGCCTTGCATCGCCATGTCCATGCTTGCGATTTAGATAAGCGATCGCTTATATGCAAGCCCGGAGGACACCCGAATGGCAGCCAGCATCCGCGCCTTCTTCCACGAGGGGACCAACACCGTCTCCTACCTGCTCTGGTGCCCGGAAACGAAGCAGGGCGCCGTGCTGGACCCGGTGCTGGACTGGGACCAGGCGGCGGGCGAGGCCGGCACGCGCTCCGCCCAGGCCATCCTCGACGCGGCGCGGGAGGAGGGCGTGACGGTGGCGCGCGTGCTGGAGACGCATGCCCATGCCGACCACCTTTCCGCCGCGCCCTGGATCAAGGCGCGCACGGGTGCGCGCATCGGCATCGGCGCGCGCATCACCGAGGTGCAGCGCATCTTCCGCCCGGTCTTCGGCGTGGAGGCCGAGGCGGAGGATTTCGACGACCTGTGGGCGGATGGCGCGCGCTTCCCGCTGGGTGCCATGGAGGTGGAGGTGCTGCACGTGCCCGGCCACACGCCCGCCGATGTCGCCTATCGCATCCAGGACGACGTCTTCGTCGGCGACACGCTGTTCATGCACGACTACGGCACCGCCCGCTGCGACTTCCCGGGCGGCGACGCGCGCGCGCTGTGGCGTTCCATCCAGCGCATCCTGGCCCTGCCAGGGCACACGCGGCTGTGGATGTGCCACGACTACAAGGCGCCGGGGCGCGAGCACTTCGCCTGGCAGTCCAGCGTGGCGCTCCAGCAGGCGCACAACCCGCACCTGACGCTGGGCGAGGAAGGCTTCGTCCGCTTCCGCCAGGAACGGGACGCCACGCTCAGGGTCCCCGCCTTGCTGCTGCCCTCCATCCAGGTGAACATCCGCGCCGGTCGCTTCCCCGAGGCGGAGGGCAATGGCGTGCGCTACCTGAAGCTGCCGGTGAAGGGCGCCGTCGAGTGAGGAAGTTGCCAGCGGGACGGACGCGCCCCGCCGCCCAACCGCCCTTCCCACCGGCGCACCAGCGGCGCGGCGAAGCCAAGGCCGCGCATGCGGCCGCCCGGCGTTTGAGCGACTGTGTTGGTCGTCAAGCGGCGGGTGCGTGCCATGGTTGCTTGTCCCGGATGATGGCGTTGAGGATGGTGAGGAGCTTGCGTGCCACGGCGATGAGGGCGACCATGGGCGGCTTGCCGGT
>JBEQBS010000387.1:0-2809 GCA_041639675.1 Rubritepida sp.
GGCGCGCGGGGCCGAGGCCGCGTATTGCAGCAGGTCCTCCATCCCCTCCAGCGACTGCACGAAGGCCGCGCCGCCGGGCGCGGCGCGCGCCACCACCGTGCCGGCCTTGCGGCGGCGCGACACCAGGCCCAGCGCCTCCAGCCAATCAGCGCGGCGCGCACCGTTGCGCGGGAGACGCCGCGCGCCGCCGCCATCTCCAGCTCCGTCGGCAGGCGCGCGCCCACCGGCAACGACCCGGCGGCGATCTCGGCGGCCAGCGCCTGGGCGAGCGCGGCGGAGCGGGGGGCGGCGGTCACGGGCATCGGCGCATTGGTGCGGACCAATTCACGCTTGACAAGTCGCGTGCCCCCGCTTTAGGTCCGGACCATATTAAAGGTTCGGACCATAAGGGAGATGTCCATGCGCCTGACCCGACGCGCCGCCCTGGCCGGCTTCGTGTTCGCCGCCCCCGCCCTGGCGCAGCCTGCCTGGCCCGACCGGCCGATCCGTCTGGTGCTGCCCTTCTCCGCCGGCGGGCCGACCGACACGCTGGGCCGCGTCTTCGCCGAGGCGCTGGGCGCGCGGCTGGGCGCGCGCGTGATCGTGGAGAACCGCACCGGCGCCGGCTCGACCGTGGGCAGCGACGTGGTGGCCAAGGCGCCGAAGGACGGCCACACCCTGTTGTTCAACAACCTGTCGCACTCCATCAACCCGGCGCTCTACCGCCGCCTGCCCTACGACACGGTGGCCGACTTCATCCCGGTCTCGCCGCTGATGGAGGGGCCGGTGATCCTGCTGGTCGGCGCCAATTCCCCCTTCCGCAGCCTGCGCGACCTGATCGAGGCCGCCCGTGCCCGGCCGGACCATTATGATTTCGGCTCGGCCGGCAACGGCTCGGCCGCGCATGTCTCCGCCGTGCAGATCCTGGGCCTGGCCGGGGTGCGGATGAACCACGTGGTCTATCGCGGCGTGGCCAATGCGATGACCGACCTGCTGGCCGGCACCATCGCCCTGGTGAACGACACCTCGACCACCGCGCTGGGCTCCATCCGCGGCGGCATGGTGCGCCCGCTCGCCGTCACCTCGCCCGCCCGCGTGCCCTTCCTGCCGGACCTGCCGACGGTGCGTGAGAGCGGCATCCCGGCGCTGGCCGATTTCCAGATGTCCACCTGGAACATGCTGCTGGCCCCCGCCGGCACGCCCATGCCCATCGTGACGCGCCTGCACGACGAGACGCGCGCGGTGATGGCCGATGCCGCCTTCGTCTCCCGCCTGGCCGAGCTCGGCAACGTGCCGATGCCCGCCGCCGACCTCGCCGGCACCCGCGCCTTCCTGCTCGCCGAGATCGCCCGCTGGCGCGGCGTCATGGAAGCGGCCGGCATCCGCCCGGAGTGACGAGGATGCACAGCACCATGTTCGACAGCCTGCTGTTCCGCGACATGTTCGGCACGCCCGCCATGCGCGCGGTCTTCTCCGACGAGGCGCTGGTGGCGCGCTACGTGGAGGCCGAGGTGGCGCTGGCCCGCGCCGAGGCCGCCTGCGGCGTCATCCCCGCCGCGGCCGCGGAGGCCATCGCGGAAGCCGGCGCGCGCTTCACCCCGGACTGGGAGCGCATGCGCGCCGAGACGGAGAATGTCGGCTACCCCATCCTGCCGCTGGTCCACCAGCTCAGCGAGGCGGCGGGCGAGGCGGGGCGCTGGCTGCATTGGGGCGCCACCACGCAGGACATCATGGACACCGCCAGCGTGCTGCAGCTGCGCGCCGCGCTGGACATCGTCGCCGCGGAGGTGGACGCGGTGCGCGCCCTGCTGGCCGGCCTGGCGGCGAAGCACCGCGACACGGCGATGGCCGGGCGCACGCATCTGCAACAGGCGCTGCCCGTCACCTTCGGCTACAAATGCGCCATCATCCTCGCCGCCATGGACCGGCACGCGGAGCGCCTGGCGCAGCTCCGCCCGCGCCTGCTGGTAGGGCAGTTCGCCGGCGCGGCCGGCACGCTGGCGTCACTCGGCGATGACGGGCTGCGCGTGCAGGCCGCCTTCTGCGCAGAGCTCGGCCTCGGCCAGCCCGCCATCACCTGGCACGTGGCGCGCGACGCGCTGGCGGAGGCCGTGTCCATCCTCGGCCTCGTCACCGGCACGCTGGCGAAGCTGGCCACCGACATCATGCTGATGATGAGCACCGAGTTCGGCGGCGAGGTGATGGAGCCCTTCGTGAAGGGGCGCGGCGCCTCCTCCACCATGCCGCAGAAGCGCAACCCCATCTCGTCCGAGATCATGCTCGCCACCGCCAAGGCGGTGCGCCAGCAGGTGGCGGTGATGCTGGATGCGATGGTGCAGGATTTCGAGCGCGCCACCGGCCCGTGGCACCTGGAATGGCTGGCACTGCCCGAAGCCTTCCTGCTTGCCGCCTCCTGCCTCAATCAGGCGAAGTTCGCCCTGGGCGGGCTGACGGTGGATGCGGCGCGCATGCGGGAGAACCTCGGCCTTTCGCGCGGGCTGATCGTGGCGGAGGCGGTGATGATGGCGGCCGCCCCGGCGCTGGGCCGCCAGCACGCGCATGACGTGGTCTACGACGCCTGCCGCACGGCGCTGGAGGAGGGCACGACGCTGGAGGCCGCGCTGTTGCGCGTGCCCGCCCTGGTGGCGGCGCTGGGCGGGCCGGCCGGCGTGGCGCGCCGCTGCGACCCGGCCGGCTACCTCGGCCTGGCGCCGGCCATGGTGGACCGCGTGCTGGCCGGGCGGTAGGCCCTAACCCAGCCAGCCCTGCGCCTGCGCCGCCAGCGCGCCGGCCAGCGCCGCCAGCGCCAGCATCCACCATCGCCGCATCG
>JBEQBS010000388.1:0-2804 GCA_041639675.1 Rubritepida sp.
GGCGCGGGCCAGGGATTCGGCGGCGCCGGCCAGGCGGGCCAGCACCAGCTCCAGCGCGTGCCGCTGCTGCACGGCGCGGCCGGCATGCACCCCGGCGCGCAGCCGGGCGCCGAGTTCGCGGGTGCGTTCCTGCCAGCGGCCGGCGCCCGCCAGCGCCATGAAGGCGCGCAGGGCACGGGGATCGGGACTCGCATCCGCGAAGGGCATGGCACATCCGTTCGGCTTACGGTTCGATCTGGCGCCGTGACGGGCGCCAGGGCAAGAAAAAACCACATTCCGATCGCGGCGACAATGCCTGACTTGGCAACTCGGTTTAACGGGCGGGCAGGCGCGGCTCGGTTGGTGCCCCGGGATTCTGGGCGCGATGGCGCAGCAGGTGGTCAGCCAGCACGCAGGCCAGCATCGCCTCGCCCACCGGCACGGCGCGGATGCCCACGCAGGGGTCGTGCCGGCCCTTGGTCAGCAGCTCCGTCTCCGTCCCTTCCACCGTCACGGCGCGGCGCGGGGTGAGGATGGAGGAGGTGGGCTTCACCGCGAAGCGCGCGACGATGGGCTGGCCGGTGCTGATGCCGCCCAGCACGCCGCCGGCATGGTTGGCCAGGAACTCCACCGTGCCATCCTGGCGCATGCGCATCTCGTCCGCGTTGTCCTCGCCGCTCAGGGCAGCGGCCGCGAAGCCGTCGCCGATCTCCACCCCTTTCACGGCGTTGATGCCCATCAGCGCCGCGGCGATCTCGGCATCCAGCTTGGCGTAGATCGGCGCGCCGAGGCCGGGCTGCACGCCCTCGGCCACCAGCTCGATCACGGCGCCGATGCTGCTGCCGGCCTTGCGGGTGGCGGCCAGCAACCCCTCCCACCGCGCGGCCGCCGCGCGGTCGGGGCACCAGAACTCATTCTCCCGCACCGCCGCCCAGTCCCAGGCGGCGCGGTCCACCGCATCGGCGCCCACCTGCACCAGCGCGCCGCGGATCGTCACGCCCTCGCCCAGCACGCGGCGGGCGATGGCGCCGGCGGCGACGCGCATCGCCGTTTCCCGCGCGCTGGACCGGCCACCGCCGCGGAAGTCGCGGATGCCGTATTTCCAGTGATAGGCGAGGTCGGCATGGCCGGGGCGGAAGCTGCGCGCGATCTCGCCATAGTCCTTGCTGCGCTGGTCCTGGTTGGCGATCTCCAGCGCGATGGGCGTGCCGGTGGTGCGCCCCTCGAAGACGCCGGACAGGATGCGGACCTCGTCGGGCTCCTGCCGCTGCGTCACGTACTTGCCGGAACCGGGGCGCCGCGCGTCCAGGAAGGGCTGGATCCACGCCTCGTCCAGCGGGAGGCCGGGCGGGCAGCCATCCACCACGCAGCCGATCGCCGGGCCGTGGCTCTCGCCCCAGGTGGTGACGCGGAACAGGTGGCCGAAGCTGTTGTGCGACATGGTGGGGCCAGGGATTACCCCCCGCGGCAGAGTTCCGCCAGCCGGGCGGCCAGGGCCGTGGGGTCGCCGGCCACATGCAGGCGCTTGCGGCGCGAGGCCTCGCCGGACAGCAGGGTGACGGCGCCCCGCCGCACGCCCAGCACCTTCGCCAGGAGCACGGCCACCGCCTCGTTGGCCGCGCCGTCCACCGGGGGCGCCGCCACGCGCAGCCGCAGCGCCGGGCCATCCGGCGTGTCCATCACGCCCTCCACCACCGCGCGCCGCGCGCCGGGGGTGACGCGCGCGAGCAGGATCACGCCGGCGGCGTCCTCACGCCAGGGCTGGGCGGGCATGCCGGCCTGTCACTGCCACGGCGCCTTGGCCGCCTCGCGCGCCGCCTCCATGGGAGTCAGGCCCACGTCGCGCAGCATGCGCTCGTCCAGCTCCTCCAGCCTGGCGCGGGTGCGGATGCGGCGCAGCATCTCCGCCAGCAGCGCCCTCACCGGGCGCGCGGCGCGACGCATCGGGGCAAGGGCGGCGGGGGCGAGATGGGCGCTCATCGGGGCAGGTCCTTCCATGGCTGGCTGCGGCGCCAGCATCCCATCTTGGCCGGCATCAACCAAACGACTAATTTTGAACGGAAACATCAATCCGGTTGATGCCACATGCTCCCCGCCGGCCTGGATCCCGAGCTGCTGCGCTCCTTCGTCCTCATCGCCGGCGGGGACAGCGTCACCGCCGCCGCCCGCAAGGTGGGGCGCACGCAATCCGCCGTCTCCATGCAGATGAAGCGGCTGGAGGAGCTGGTGGGCGGCGCCCTGCTGGAGCGCGACGCCCGCGGCCTGGCGCCGACCGAGAAGGGCCGCTGGCTGCTGGAGCGCGCCCGCACCCTGCTGGCGCTGAATGAGGAGATCATCAGCCATTTCCGCGCCGCGCCGCTGACCGGCGAGGTGGTGCTGGGCAGCCCGGACGACTATGCGCTGGACTGGCTGCCGGGCATCCTGGCCGGCTTCGCCCGCAGCCATCCGGGCATCGAGGTGGAGGTGCTCTGCATGTCCTCCGACGAGCTGGCGCGGCGGCTGGCGGAGGGGCGGGTGGACCTGGCGATCATGACCGAAGGGCAATCCCGCCAGGGCGAGGAGATCTGGCGCGGCCCCCTGCGCTGGGTCGGCCCGGCGGGCGCCGCGCTGCACCGGCGCGACCCCCTGCCCCTGGCCCTGGCCCGGGCGCGCAATGGCGCCGAACTGGTGGACCTGTTCAACACCCTGATCAAGGACACGCTGCGCTTGCAGGACCATGTCGGGCAGCTGCATGCCCAGTACGACCAGAGCCAGCAGGCGCTGGTCAGCAGCAATGAACGCCTCCAGCAGCTGGAACAGCAACTGGCCAGCCAGCGTGCCGGCAG
>JBEQBS010000389.1:0-2796 GCA_041639675.1 Rubritepida sp.
GGCCGTTCGCGCGCCGCATCGGCGCGGGCCACCAGCAGGTGGTTCACCGGGGTGAAGCCGTGCCGCGCGGCGAAGGCGCGGCCCGCCGCCGCGGGGTCGGGGAAGACGGTGCGGAAGCCCGGCGGCACCTCGCTGCCGAAGATGGCGGCGTCCAGCGCGCCATCGCGCAGCATGGCGGCGAGGTCGCTGCCCGGCGCGGCGCGCCCGGCCCAGGGCGGGTCCTGGTAGCCGTCCAGGTGGGCGTCCTCAAAGGTGATCCAGCGCATCGCCTCCGGCGGCAGGCCATGCGCCTCGGCCAGCGTGCCGCGCAGCCACATGCCCGTGGTCTGGGAATAGGCGCGCACGCCGATGCGCCCGCCGCGCAGCTCCTCCGGGCGCGTCACCGGAGAATCCGCGCGCGTCAGCAGCGCCGCCTCCTGCGCGCGGGCGGAGAAGACCACCGGCAGCAGCACCAGCGCCCGCCCGGCGGCCTTGGCCATCAGGAAGGTGGCGATGGCCATCTCCGAGGCGTCGTAGCGCCCCTCCCGCACCATCGGCGCGAAGGCGCGCGTCACGTTCGCCAGCCCCGCGTCGCGCCAGCGCGGGTCCTCCGGCGTGCGGGAGGTGGCGACGCAGAGCGTCACCGCCCCTGCCCCTTGAGGATGGCGTCCAGCCGCGGATAGACGCGGCGCGCATTGCCCTCGAAGACCTTGTGCCGGTCGGCGTCGGACAGGTTCAGCGCGTCCACGTAGCGCTTGGTGTCGTCGAAGAAGAAGCCCGTCTCCGGGTCTATCCCGCGCACGGCGCCCACCATCTCCGAGCCGAACAGGATGTTGTCGTGGTCAATCACCTTGAACAGCAGGTCTATGCCCGGCTGGTGGTAGACGCAGGTGTCGAAGAAGACGTTGCGCATCACGTGCTCGCGCAACGGCGGGCGGCCCAGCATGTCGGCGAGGCCGCGGTAGCGGCCCCAGTGATAGGGCACGGCGCCGCCGCCATGCGGGATGATGAAGCGCAGCGTCGGGAAGTCGCGGAACAGGTCGCCTTCCAGGAACTGCATGAAGGCCGTGGTGTCGGCGTTGATGTAGTGCGCGCCCGTGGCGTGGAAGCACGCGTTGCAGGAGCCCGAGACATGCACCATCGCCGGCACGTCCAGCTCCGCCATCGCCTCGTAGAAGGGGTACCAGGCGCGGTCGGTCAGCGGCGGCGCCGTCCAGTGCCCGCCCGAGGGGTCGGGGTTCAGGTTGCAGCCGACGAAGCCCAGCTCCTCCACGCAGCGGCGCAGCTCGGCGACGCTGTTGGCCACCGATACGCCGGGCGATTGCGGCAGCTGGCAGACGCCGACGAAGTGGCGCGGATACAGGGCCACCACGCGGGCGATCAGGTCGTTGCAGCGGCGCGTCCAGGCCTGGCTCACGGCCTCGCTGCCCAGGTGGTGCGCCATGGCGGAGGCGCGGGGGCTGAACACCGTCAGGTCCGCGCCGCGTTCCCGCAGCAGGCGCAGCTGGTTGGCCTCGATGCTCTCGCGGATCTCGTCGTCGCTGATGGGCGGATAGGGCGGGTCGGCGTCCGGGCCGCCGGTCTGCACGGCGCGCCAGCGGTCATGCTGCTTGGGCGCCGTGGTGTAGTGGCCGTGGCAGTCGATGATCATCACGCGTGTCCTTCGGGCAGCGGCGGCGTGCCGTGGGTGTGGAAGCTCTCGATGGTCTTGAGCCCCCAGGCCTGGCCCTTCCTGCGCTCCGCCTCGGTCCAGGTGATGGTCTTCCAGTCGGGCGCCAGGATGAGGCGCGCGCCGGCATGCGCCACCTCGATGCGGTTGCCGCCGGGCTCATACACGTAGAGGAAGAAGGTCTGCTGGACGGCGTGCTTGTGCGGCCCCGTCTCGATGTGCACCCCCGCCTCCAGGAAGGTGTCGGCGGCCTGGAGGATGGCCTCGCGGCTGTCCAGCGCGAAGGTCAGGTGGTGGAAGCGCCCCGCCACGCCATGCGCCTCCTTGGTGAAGGCGAAGTCGTAGGTCTTGTTGTTGGAGGTGAGCCACATGCCTGCCTCCTCGCCGCTGTCCAGCTCGATGCGCTCGGTGCAGCGCAGGCCGAGGTTGCGCTGGAAGAACTCGCGGTTCGCGCGCACGTCCACGGCCAGGCAGTTGAAGTGGTCAATCCGGCGCACGTTCACGCCGCGCGCCGGGTAGCGCTCGGCCTGGTTCTTCAGCGACGGCTTGCGGTCGGCCGGCGCGGCGTACCATTCGGTGTCGAAATACAGCTCGAAGACGTGGCCGTCCGGGTCGCGGAAGCGGAAGGCGCGGCCATGGCCGAAGGAGCGCGAAACCTCCTCCACCGCGGCGCCATCGGCGCGCAGCGCGGCCACGCGCCGCTCCAGCGCCTGCGGGGAGCGGCAGCGGAAGGCGGCATGGCCCAGGCCGGAGGTGTGCGAGGCGGTGAGCTGGAGGGAATACCGCTCGTAGTCGTCCCAGCCGCGCAGGAAGGCGCTGTCGCCCTCGCGGCCGCTCTCGGTCATGCCCATCACCTCGGTGAAGAAGCGCAGCGATTCCCCGAAGCGCGGCGTCAGCAGCTCGACATGGCCCAGATGCGCCACGTCCATGATGGGTTCTTCCATGGCCCGTCCCCTTCCCGTGGGGAGGAGGCTAGCGCCGGCGCGCCGTGCGCGTCCTATCGGAAATGCGGCGCGGGGTATCAGCATCCGGCATACCGGCGACGCCATGCGGCGCCAGCCGCGCCACCTGCCCGCGCAGCGCCGCCAGCAGCGCCTGCACGGCCGGGCTCGGCGGCGGCTCGGCGGGCAGGATGAGGCCGGCGGGGC
>JBEQBS010000390.1:0-2776 GCA_041639675.1 Rubritepida sp.
ACGGCAGCTTGGGTGCAGTGCGCCGCCGCGTGCCGCAGGAGAGAGGGCGGCCAGCAAGGCTGACCCACGTCTGTCCCCTCCAACGCCGGCCGGGCTTCCGGGTTTGTTCCGGTTGCGTCATGCTGCGCCCATGCCGACCATCGCCGAGATCGAGCGCGCGACGCTCAACGCCGTCCCTGCACCGCTGAATCGCTTCCTGGGGCCGCTGGTGCTGCGTGCCTTCCATGGCGGCACCGGCCGGGCCAATTGCGCGCAGGCTCTGGCGCCGGAGCCGGTGGCGGAGCCAGCGGCGCTGCTGGCCGGCATCGTCGCCTTCCACCAGGCGCGCGGGCTGCGGCCCCGGCTGCGCTCCCTGCCGCTGGACCCGCCCGGGCTGGCGGCGGCGGCCGAGGCGGCGGGCTGGCGCGCCTTCGATGAATCCCTGGTGCTCTGCGGCGCGCTGGCGCCGATGGCCGCGGCGGATGCGGCGGTGGAGGTGCTGCCCGCGCCGGATGCGCGCTGGATGGATGTGGTGGGCAGCGCCGACTACCAGACCGAGGCGCGCCGGCGCGAGAAGGCGGAGGGCGCCGCGCTGCTGACGGTGCCGGCGGCGTGGCTGCTGCTGGAGGATGCGGCCTGCATCTTCGTGGCGGCCGATGGCCCGCTCTGTGGCATGTTCGACCTGGCGGTGCGGCCCGAGGCGCGGCGGCGCGGCCTGGCGCGGCGCATCATGGGCGCGGCGGCGGCCTGGGGCGTGGCGCAGGGCTGCGTCTGGAAGTTCAGCCAGGTGAGCGCGGCGAATGCGGCGTCGCTCGCGCTGAACTTCGCGCAAGGCATGCGCGAGAGCCACCGCTACCGCTATTGGAGCCCCGCCGATTGATGCCGGGGGTCCGGGGGGACGCTGTCCCCCCGGGTGTCTTTGTTTATGGCATCAGCAAGGTGGAGCCAGTGGTCTTGCGCGCCTCCAGGTCCCGATGCGCCTGCGCGGCGTCCTTCAGCGCGTAGCGCTGGTTGATGGCGAGCTTGACCGCGCCCGAGGCGACGACGGCGAACAGGTCCTCCGCCGAGGCCACCAGGTCCTCGCGCTTGGCGGTGTAGGTCGCCAGCGTCGGCCGGGTGAGGTAGAGCGAGCCCTTGGCGGCGAGGATGCCGATATCCACCGGCGGCACGGGGCCGGAGGCGTTGCCGTAGGACACCAGCATCCCGAAGGGCGCGAGGCTGTCCAGCGAGGCGGCGAAGCTGTCGCGGCCGACGCTGTCATAGACCACCGGCACCATGGCGCCGCCGGTGATGCGGCGCACGGCGGCAGGCAGGTCCTCGCCCGCGAGCACCACGTGGTCGGCGCCGTTGGCGCGGGCGAGTTCGGCCTTGGCCTCGGTGGAGACGGTGCCGATGACGGTGCAGCCCAGGTGCTTGGCCCATTGGCACATGATGAGGCCGACGCCGCCGGCCGCGGCGTGGACCAGGATCGTCTCGCCGGCCTTCACCTTGTAGGTGCGGCGCAGCAGGTATTGGGCGGTCATGCCCTGGAGCATCATCGCCGCGCCCTGCTCGAAGGACAGCGCCTCGGGCAGCTTCACCAGGCGGTCGGCCTTCAGGGTGCGGGCCTCGGCATAGGCGCCGATCGGGCCGGTGGCGTAGGCCACGCGGTCGCCCACCGCGACCTCGGTCACGCCCTCGCCGATGGCTTCCACGACGCCCGCGGCCTCCATGCCGATGGTGGCCGGCAGGGCGGGCGCCTTGTAGAGGCCGGTGCGGAAATACACGTCAATGTAGTTCAGCCCCACCGCGTGCTGGCGGATCAGCGCCTCGCCCGGCTTGGGGTGCGGGAGGGGAATCTCCTCCCAGGCCATCTTCTCGGGGCCGCCATGTTCGTGGATGCGGATCGCGTGGTTCATGACGGGTTCCCTGGCAGGCTGGCCCCTTCGAGGGCGAGCAGGAAGCGCTTGGTATCCAAGCCGCCATCGGCCGAATAGCCCCCCGGCCCCTTGGCGCCGACGACGCGGTGGCAGGGGATGATGATGGGGATGGGGTTGCGCCCATTCGCCTGGCCGACGGCGCGCGCAGCGGTGCCCAGCTCGCGCGCCACGGCGATGTAGGAGCGCGTCTCGCCCGCCGGGATGCGGCGCAGCGCGTCCCACACCCGGCGCTGGAAGGCGGTGCCGTGCGGCGCGAGGGGGAGCTGGAAGGAGGTGCGCGCGCCGTCGAAGTAGTCGTGCAGCTGCTCGGCGGCCTCGCGCAGCAGGGGCGTGGGGTCCTGGTCGCGGCCGCGGCCCCAGTCGAGCGCCACCAGCGCGCCATCCTCCTCGGAGAGCGTCAGCTCGCCCAGCGGCGAGTGGAGGGTGAGTTGCGGCATCACCGGGATGCAGCACCCGCGCATGGCGGGCGTCAAGCGGGGCTGGGCGGGGGGCGGGTTCGCGCCTATCTGCCGCGCATGGACCAGCCCGACCCGCCCCCCTTCTTCCGCGCCCATGTCTTCGTCTGCAACAACCGCCGGCCGGAGGGCCACAAGCGCGGCTGCTGCGCCGAGAAGGGCGCCGACAGGCTGCGCGACTACATGAAGGCGCGCGCGAAGGAGCTGGGGCTGAAGGGGGTGCGGGTGAACCAGGCGGGCTGCCTGGACCGCTGCGAGTTCGGCCCCGTGATGGTCATCTACCCCGAAGGCATCTGGTATCAGGTGCGCACCACCGAGGAGGTGGAGGAGGTGCTCCAGGCGCATCTGGTGGCTGGCGGGCGGGTGCCGCGGCTGATGCTGACGGAGGCGCATGTCGCCTGAGCACACCGTCTTCGCCCTGGC
>JBEQBS010000391.1:0-2774 GCA_041639675.1 Rubritepida sp.
AGCAGCGATGGATGGCGTCCCCGCTCATGCGCGGCGCGACCAGGCTGCGCGCCTCGCGCCAGGGCCGGCGCTGGCAGGCGGCGTCCAGGCAGGCCTCCAGCCGCTCCATCGGCTCATGGAAGGCCGGCCGCCCGCGCTCGCCCAGGCGGCAATGCAGGGCCAGGATGGGGGCGACGAAGGCGCGCTCCTCCGCCGAGAGCCGGCGCCAGGGCACGGGGGGCGTGAGGCGGGCGGGGCGGCGGCCGCGCGGCACCACGTCGCCCACCGCCTGCACGGCACGCGCATAGAGCAGGGCCTTCGCGACGGCGGCGGGGCGGGGAGGGGACATGGCGTGCGCTCCTGCGAAGACCGGCAGGAACACAACACGAACATAGGCCGGACAGTCAAGAAAAAGCGGGAAAAGCCAAGGATCTCAGATGCTTAAGGGCCGCGCCCTCAGCACGCGCACCCCGGTGCCGCGGCGCGCGAGCCCCGCACGATGTGATGGTCCACCCATTCCGCCACCAGCCGCCGCGCCTCGGTCACGGACGCCTCGGGGTGGTGCACCCGGTACAGCGTGGTGCAGGCCTGGAAGGCGGCCATGTCGCTCTGCCCCACCTCGCGCAGCTCGCGATAGGCGGTGACGACCGCGCGCTCGCAACGCCGGGCGATGTGGCTGGTGTCGCTACCCATGGGAACCCCGCTCTGGCAGACCGCCGTGTTGCGAATCAATCGCAACACGGTGGTAATCTAGCGATCCCTGAACACACGTTCAAGTGAGTCGCGCGTTACGAAGCCGCCACCGCCTCGGCGATCGCCTTGCCCACATCCACCGTGCCCGCCTGGCCGCCCAGGTCGCGCGTGCGCGGCCCGCCGTCGCGCAGCAGCGCCTCGATGGCGTCGGTGATGGCCTTGGCCGCCTCGCGCTCGCCCAGGTGCTCCAGCATCATCGCGCCGGACCAGATCTGCCCGATCGGGTTCGCCACCCACTTCCCCGCGATGTCGGGCGCCGAGCCGTGCACCGGCTCGAACATGCTCGGGTGGTCCTTCTCCGGGTTGATGTTGGCGGAGGCGGCGACGCCGATGGAGCCCGCCACCGCCGGCCCCAGGTCGCTCAATATGTCGCCGAACAGGTTGGAGCCCACCACCACGTCGAACCAGTCCGGGTGCTGCACGAAATGCGCGCACAGGATGTCAATGTGGAACTGGTCGGTCTGCACGCCCGGATACTGCCTGGCCATGGCCTCGAAGCGCTCGTCCCAATAGGGCATGGTGAAGGTGATGCCGTTGGACTTGGTGGCGCTCGTCACCTTCTTCCGCGGCCGGGTCATCGCCAGCTCGAAGGCATACCTGATGATGCGGTCCGTGCCCGTGCGCGTCAGGATGGATTGCTGCGACACGAATTCCCGCTCCGTCCCCGGGAACATCCGCCCGCCCACCGAGGAATACTCGCCCTCCGTGTTCTCGCGCACCACGTAGAAGTCAATCTCGTGCGGCTGGCGGTCGGCCAGCGGGGTCTTCACGCCGGGCAGCAGCTTGCAGGGCCGCAGCGAGACATACTGGTCGAACCCCCGCCGGATCGGGATCAGCAGCCCCCACAGCGACACATGGTCCGGCACCCCCGGCCAGCCCACCGCGCCGAGGAAGACCGAGTCGCTGTCGCGCAGCCGGTCCAGCCCGTCATCGGGCATCATCTTGCCGGTCTTGGCATAGGTCTCGCAGGACCAGTCGTAATGCGTCAGCGCCAGGCCGAAGCCGAAGCGCCGCGCCGCGGCGTCCAGCACGCGCAGCCCCTCGGGCGTGGTTTCCTTGCCGATGCCATCGCCGGGGATGACGGCGATGCGGTGCGTGCGGGCGGCCATGGGCGTTTCCTCTCCGGTGCGGTTCCCTGGCGGTTACGCCCGCCGCCCCCGCCCGGCAAGCCGCCAGCCCGCCGCCAGCGCCACGAAGCCGGCCAGCCACAGCCCCGCCTGCACCGCCGGCCGCGGCCCGAAATCCCATTGCGCGGCAAGGTCCCAGTTGGCGGCCCAGACGCGCCCGGCCGGCAGCGGCGTGGTGCCCGCATACCAGGCCCATTCCAGCGCCGTGGCTCCCAGCGTGGCGGCCAGCACCACCCCCGCCAGCGCCGGCAGGCTGCGCTGGGCGCCTTCCGGCAGCAGCCGCCAGGTCAGCAGCCCCAGGATCAGCCCCGCATGGAACACGGATGGCGAGATGTCGGCCTTGCTCTGGATGAAGGCATGCAGCAGCGCCAGGGCGGTGATGGGGAAGACCAGCCGGTGCAGCCGCTTCCAGCCCCGCCCCAGCCGGCGCATCGCCGCATCCGTGGAGGTCGCGCCCAGCCACGCCAGCCCGATCAGCGCCAGCGTGCCGATGCCGAGGTAGATGCGCTGCACGATCTCGCTCAGCACCATCGGCAGGTTGCCGTCCAGCAGCGCCGAATACAGCACCAGGTGCCCGGCGGCCCAGGCCAGCGCCCCCAGCCCGATCATCCGCCGCAGCGACAGGATGCGCGGCTCGCCCAGGATGCGGCCGATGGGCGTGACGGCCAGCGCCAGCGCCAGGAAGCGCAGCGCCCAGCGCCCGCTCTCATGCATCGCCTGGTTGCGCGGCTCCGGCCCCAGCCCGTCCGTCAGGGCGCGCCAGAGGATCCACAGGGCAGGGGCCAGCAGCAGGGCGAAGGTGGCGGTCCGCAGCGCGTCGAAGCGGCCGCGCCGGTCGGTCCAGAAGGTCAGGTCCATCCGCGCTCCCTTATCACCTGCGCGACGCGCCCGGTCTCATCCAATGGCGCGCGCGGC
>JBEQBS010000392.1:0-2774 GCA_041639675.1 Rubritepida sp.
TGTGCTCTTCCGATCTGCTGCCGCGCCATGTGTTCAGCGACGTGGTGGGGACGCGCATCGTGCCGGCCGCGAATGGCGATTCCTCGGGCGTGCTGGGGGCGGCGCGGCTCTGGCCCGTCACGGAAGAGTCGCTGGCGTAGCGCGGCGCAACAGGGAGAGAAGGACGGCCATGGACGAGAGCGAAGACATCGGCATCGCGCGCCCCATGGCGGCGCCCTTCCAGCTGGTGCTGTCACGCCGCGCCGCCCTGCTGGGCGCGCTGGCGGCACCCGTGGCGGCGGGGGCGCAGGTGCCGCGGCGCGGCGGGCCGTCCAGCCTCGCCTTCGCCGAATTGCCGCATCACTTCGCGCAGGAGGATGCGGTTGCACCCGGCCATCGCCGCCAGGTGGTGATCCGCTGGGGCGACCCGGTGCTGCCCGGCGCGCCGCCCTTCGACCCGCGCAACGTCACCGCCGAGGCGCAGGCCATGCAGTTCGGCTACAACAACGACTTCCTGGCCCTGCTGCCGCTGCGCCATGGCGAGGCGGTGGGCGATCGCGGCCTGCTCTGGGCCAACCACGAATACACCAACACCAACCTGATGTTCCCCGGCATGGGCACCGGCGCCCAGGCGCGCGCCCGCGTCTCCGCCGCGCAGGTGGCGGCCGAGATGGCGGCGCATGGCGGCAGCATCGTCGAGGTCGCGCGCGGGCCGGAGGGCTGGAAGCCCGTCGCCGTCCCGCGCCTGAACCGCCGCATCACGGCCGAGACGCCGATGGAGATCCGCGGCCCCGCCGCCGGCCACCCCTGGCTGCGGACGGGCGAGGACCCCACGGGCACCCGCGTGCACGGCATGGTGAGCAACTGCGCCGGCGGCGTGACGCCCTGGGGCACCATCCTGACCTGCGAGGAGAACATCAACTTCTACTTCGGCGGCCAGGCGCCGGAGGATGGGCAGGCGCAGCACCGCCGCCGGTATGGCATCGGCCCCAACCCGCCCTATGGCTGGCACCGCCACGTCGCGCGCTTCGACCTGGCGCGCGCGCCCAACGAGCCCAACCGCTTCGGCTGGGTGGTGGAGCTGGACCCGCGCGACACCACGGCCATGCCCATCAAGCGCACCGCCCTGGGCCGCTTCAAGCATGAGGGGGCGGCGACGGTGCTGGCCCCCGATGGCCGCCTGGTGCTGCACAGCGGCGATGACGAGCGCTTCGAATACGTCTATCGCTTCGTCACCGCCGGCCGCTACGACCCCGCCAGCCCCTTGGCCAACCGCCACCTGCTGGACGAGGGCACGCTGAGCGTCGCCCGCTTCGAGGCGGACGGCACCATGCGCTGGCTGCCCCTGGTGCATGGCCATGGCCCGCTGACCGCGGCCAATGGCTTCGCCGGGCAGGCCGACGTGGTGATCCAGGCCCGCCGCGCCGCCGACCTGCTGGGCGCCACCCCGATGGACCGGCCGGAGGATGTGGAGACCAACCCGGTCAATGGCCGCACCTACGTCATGCTCACCAACAACGACCGCCGCACCGAGGCGCAGGTGAACCCCGCCAACCCGCGCGCCAACAACCGCCACGGCCATGTGGTGGAGATCATCCCGCCCGATGGCGACCACGCGGCCGAGGCGATGCGCTGGTCCATCTTCCTGCGCGCCGGCCGGCCGGGCATGGATGCGGGGGCCGAATACCACCGCGCCATCACCGAGTCCGGCTGGTTCTCCTCCCCCGACAATTGCGCCTTCGACAGCAAGGGCCGCATCTGGATCGCCACCGACAGCGGCGGCGCGGCCGGCATCGCCGATGGCCTCTGGGCCGCCGACACCGCCGGACCGGGCCGGGCGCTGACCCGCTGCTTCTACCAGGCCCCCGCCGGCGCCGAGGTCTGCGGCCCCTGGATCGCGGAGGGCGACCGCGCCATCTTCCTGGCCATCCAGCACCCCGGCGAGGTGGCGGGCTCCACCTGGGAGAATCCCGCGACCCGCTGGCCGGACTTCACGGAGGGCGTGCCGCCGCGCCCCGCCGTGGTGGTGCTGGAGCGCGAGGATGGCGGCCCGATCGGATGAGGTGCCCGCCTGCCTTCCCTGTGCCGCGACTGCTGCTCCACCGCGCCGGGTGACGGGCCGGCCTGCGCCGCCTGCGGCTCGCGGCGCGTCGTGCGCCATGCGGAACTGTTCACGCTGGGCATCGCCCATGTGGATTGCGATGCCTTCTTCGCCAGCGTGGAGAAGCGCGACCGGCCGGAGCTGGCGGCGAAGCCCGTCATCGTCGGCGGCGGCACGCGCGGGGTGGTGGCGGCCTGCTGCTATGTGGCGCGCACCCGCGGCGTGCGCTCGGCCATGCCGATGTTCAAGGCGCTGGCGCTCTGCCCCGATGCGGTGGTGATCCGCCCCCAGCATGGGCGCTACAGCACCGAGGGGCGGCGCATCCGCGCGATGATGGAGCGCCTGACGCCGCTGGTGCAGCCGCTCTCCATTGACGAGGCCGCGCTGGACCTGCGCGGCACCGAGGCGCTGCACGGCGTGCCCCCCGCCGCCGTGCTGGCGCGGCTGGCGCTGGAGGTGGAGCGCGAGGTGGGCGTCACCATCTCCATCGGCCTGGCGGCGAACCGGCTGATGGCCAAGCTGGCCGCCGAGCAGGACAAGCCGCGCGGCTTCCACGTCATCGGCGCCGATGAGGCGGCGGGGTTCCTGGCGCCGCTGCCGGTGGGCACCCTGCCGGGCATCGGCCCGGCCGCCGAGCGCCGGCTGCACGCCATGGGCATCACGCGCCTGGGCCAGCTCGCCGCGCTGGACGCCC
>JBEQBS010000393.1:0-2742 GCA_041639675.1 Rubritepida sp.
CAGGGGGCGGCGCCCCCTGGAAACGTTACCTGACCGCCCCGCTCCCCGCGCTCTCGCCCGTGCTGGCCGGCTGGGTGGCGGTGCCGGGGCCGCCCTCGCCGCTGTTGCGCGGCTGCGTGGTGCTGCCGGCGCCGCCTTCGCCGGTGTTGCGCGGCTGGGTGGCGCTGCCGGCGCCGCCCTCGCCGGCATTGGCGGGCTGGGCGCTGCCGGTGCCGGTGCTGGCCAGCACGCCGCCCGCGGCCTCGGTGCCCGGGGCGATGGGCGGCTGGCCCTGCGCGGCGGCGGTGCCGGCGAGGAGGAGGGAGGCGAGGAGGAGGGTGGGGGTGCGTGCCATGCCGCCCCAACGCGCGGCGGGCGCGGCGGTGGCGCGCCAATGAAAAGGGGCGCCTTTCGGCGCCCCTTCCCGGGTGGTCCGGCGATGGGCCGGCGCTCAGCGCGCCGGCTTGTAGCTGGCCGTGGAGGCCGAGCCGTCCTCGTTCTCCGCGAAGATGTCGCGGTCCTTGGTCTCGGGCACCATGAAGGTGCCGATGACCACGGTGGCGAGGGCGATGACGATCGGGTACCAGAGGCCGAAGTACACGTCGCCGGTCTGCGCGATCATGGCGAAGGCGGTGGCCGGCATCAGCCCGCCGAACCAGCCATTGCCGATGTGGTAGGGCAGCGACATGGAGGTGTAGCGGATGCGGGTGGGGAACAGCTCCACCAGCGCCGCCGCGATCGGGCCGTAGACCATGGTGACGTAGATCACCAGGATGGTGAGGATGCCCACCAGCACCGCCGGCTGCTCGCGGAACAGGTCGAAGGGCCCGCTCATCTTCACCACGGAGGGGTTGTTCGCCGCCGGGTATCCGGCCGCGGTGATCCCCGCCTGGAGCTGCTGCGCGAATTGCGCGTTGCCCGCCACCTCGATCGGCGTGCCGCCGGCGATGACGACCGCGGCGCCCTGGCGGCCCGGCACGTTCTCCACCCGGTAGTTGACGGAGAGCCTGGCGAGCGCCGCCTTGGCGGTGTCGCAGGGCTGGGTGAAGCGGGCGGTGCCGGTGGGGTTGAACTGGAAGGAGCAGGTGGACTGGTCCACCAGCACCCGCACCTGGATGTTCTGGTGCGCGGCGTGCAGGGCGGGGTTCGCCTCGGCCGACATCAGCTTGAACAGCGGGAAGTAGGTGAGTGCGGCGATCAGGCAGCCGCCGAGGATGATCGGCTTGCGGCCGACCTTGTCCGACAGCCAGCCGAAGAACACGAAGCCGCCGGAGCCGAGCACGAGCGACCAGGCGATCAGCATGTTGGTGGTGAAGCCGTCCACCTTGAGCACGGAGCCCAGGAAGAACAGCGCGTAGAACTGCCCGGTGTACCAGACAACCGCCTGGCCCATCACCAGGCCCAGCAGCGCGAAGAGCGCGATCTTGGCGTTCTTCCACTGGCCGAAGGCCTCGCCCAGCGGCGCCTTGGAGCCCTTGCCCTCCTCCTTCATCTTCTTGAAGGCCGGGCTCTCGTTCATCTGGGAGCGGATGTAGACCGAGATGGCGAGCAGGAAGACCGAGAGCAGGAAGGGCACGCGCCAGCCCCAGTCAATGAAGGCGGCCTCGCCCGTGATGGAGCGCGTCACCAGGATCACCAGCAGGGAGAGGAACAGCCCCGCGGTGGCCGTGATCTGGATGAAGGAGGTGTAGAAGCCGCGCCGGCCGTTCGGCGCGTGCTCGGCCACGTAGGTGGCGGCACCCCCGTACTCGCCGCCCAGCGCCAGGCCCTGGAGGCAGCGCAGGATGATGAGGATGATGGCCGAGGCGATGCCCCAGCTCTCGGAGCCGGGCAGGATGCCGACCAGGAAGGTCGAGGCGCCCATGATCACGATGGTGACGAGGAAGGTGTACTTGCGCCCCACCAGGTCGCCCAGGCGGCCGAAGACCAGCGCGCCGAAGGGCCGCACCAGGAAGCCGGCGGCGAAGGCCAGCAGCGCGAAGATGTTGCGCGTCGTCTCGTCGAACATGGAGAAGAACTTCAGCCCGATGATCGCGGCCAGCGACCCGTACAGGTAGAAGTCGTACCACTCGAACACCGTCCCGAGGGAGGAGGCGACGATGACCTTCCTTTCCTCCGGCGTCATCGGCCCTGCGGCCCGTGCGTTAGCCATTCCCTAACCCCTTCGTTGCTTCCGGGAACCCCGGCGTCCCCGGCCCTGCGCCCATGTCGAATCAGGGCTGCGTCCGGTGCGGCATTGTCCGCGTTTGGGGCTGCAACGATCAACTTAAGGAGAAATGGACATTTCTTCATGCATATGGCGTGCCCGGCCATTCACGGGCCGGATGCATGCACCGATTTCCAGGCCTTTCCACGCGCCGGGATGACGCCGCGCCGGTGTCGCCATGAAGGAACCGCAAGATGGCCGCGGCCGTATCCGGCCGAAAATGACAAGACCTTTGTCATAAGTCGGAAATAAATGGCGCAAATCTGGCTGGTCCAGGGCCGCATCATGTCCCCAGCTGATGCGCGGCCGTAACATTGCATCCCGCTGGATACCGGCGCCAGTGACGGCATCTTCATCTTCCGGAAGGGAACGGCGGCCGCGCTTCCGTGCCAGCCTGCCGCCATGCCGCGCGCCCTCCGCCATGCCGCCGACCTGCCCATCCGCCGCGGCTGCGTCATCGCCGGCGCCGCCGCATTGGGCGCGATGCTCGCCCTGGCGCAGCAGCCGGCCATCGCGCTGCGGCTGGGGGCGGAGGTCGCGGCGCTGCTGACGCTGGG
>JBEQBS010000394.1:0-2694 GCA_041639675.1 Rubritepida sp.
CCCGCTGCGCGCCGCGCAGGACCGCGCCATCGCCGCCGGCGGCGCGCTGGTGCCGCAGGAGCAGGCCAAGCGCGACCGCCACCCGCTCGACCGCTGGGACGAGGTGACGGCGCGCGCCGAACAGGGCGTGTTCCCCAAGCCGCTGGACGACTTCATCGGCCGCTACCACGGGCTGTTCTTCGTCGGCCCGGCGCAGGAGGCCTTCATGTGCCGCCTGCGCATCCCCGGCGGCATCATCAGCGCCGCCCAGGCCATGGAGGTCGCCGCCATCGCCGAGGAATGCGGCGGCGGCTACGTGGACTGCACCACCCGCGCCAACCTGCAGATCCGCCTCATCCCCGCCCACAAGGCGGCGGAGGTGGTGGAACGCCTGGGCGCCATCGGCCTGCTGCCGCGCGGCACGGGCGCGGACAACATCCGCAACATCACCGCCTCCCCCACCGCGGGCCTCGACCCCACGGAATGGCTGGACACGCGGCCCATCGTGCGCGCGCTGCACACCCACATCCTCAGCACGCGTGATCTGTTCGGCCTGCCGCGCAAGTTCAACATCAGCCTGGATGGCGGCGGCCGCGTGGCGGTGCTGGAGGAGACGAACGACATCGCCCTCTCCGCCATCCGCCTGCCGGATGGCGAGATCCGCTTCCGCCTGGGCCTCGGCGGCATCACCGGCCACCAGGACCTGGCGCGCCCCAGCGACGTGGCGGTGCCGCCGCGCGACGTGGTGCGGCTCTGCGACGCCATCCTGCGCGTCTTCCTCGCCCATGGCGACCGCACGGACCGCAAGAAGGCACGGCTGAAATACCTGCTGGACCGCTGGGGCCATGACCGCTTCCTGAGCGAGGTGGAGGCCCTGTTCGGCCCCCTGCCGCGCGTGGCGTCCTTCGAGGCGCTGCCGCCCAAGGACCGCACGGCCCATCTCGGCGCGCAGCCGCAGACGGACGGCGCGCATTGGCTGGGCGTGGTGGTGCCGGCCGGGCGGCTGTCGGCGGCGCAGCTGCGCGGCCTGGCGGCGCTGGCGCCGGAGCTGCGGCTGACCGTCTGGCAGAACCTGCTGCTGCCGCATCTGCGCGACGTGGACGCCACGCGCGCCGCGCTCGCGGCACTCGGCCTGACGACGGAGGCCAACAGCCTGCGCGCCGGCCTCGTCGCCTGCACGGGCAGCGCCGGCTGCAAGTTCGCCGCCGCCGACACCAAGGGCGACGGCCAGCGCATCGCCATCTTCCTGGAAGCGCGCATCGAATTGGACGCACCGCTGAACATCCACCTCACCGGCTGCCACCATTCCTGCGCGCAGCACTTCATCGCCGATATCGGCCTGCTGGGCGCGAAGGTGGAGCAGGGCGAGGAGGTGATCCCCGGCTACGACATCCACCTGGGCGGCGGCACGGCGCAGGACGCCGCCATCGGCCGGCTGATCCGCCCGAAGGTGGCGGCGGATGCCGTGGCGCCGCTGCTGCTGAACCTCCTGGAACGCTTCCAGGCGGAACGCGCTGCGGGCGAGGCCTTCCAGGCCTTCTGCGCGCGGCATGATGATGCCGCGCTGGATGGGATGCTCGGGGGCGAAGCGTGATGGACATGATGGTGCAGCATTTCGGCGCGCCCGCCCCGGTGCCGCTGATCCCCGACACCGCGCCGTTCAGCGCGGAGCAGCGCGCCTGGCTCAACGGCTTCCTCGCCGGCCTCTACGGCGGCGCGCAGCAGGCCGCGCCCCCCGCGCCCGAGCCCGAGGACTATCCCTGGCACGACCCCGCGCTGGAGCTTGGCGAGCGCCTGGCGCTCGCCGCGGGCAAGCCCCCCGCGCGCCGCCTCATGGCGGCGATGGCGCAGCTCGATTGCGGCCAGTGCGGCTTCGTCTGCAAGACCTACGCCGAGGCCCTGGCGTCGGGGGCCGAGACCTCCCTCTCGCTGTGCCAGCCCGGCGGCAGGCCCACCCGCGACGCGCTGAAGGCGCTGCTGGCCGAGGCGAAGCCCAGCGCCGCCGCGCCCGCCATCGCCAAACTGCAAGGCCCGGCCCGCGAATCCGCCCCCGTGCTGCTGAGCGAGCGCCTGACCGGCGAGGGCAGCGGCAAGGATGTCCGCCGCATCGTGCTACAACTCGCCGCGCCCTACGAACCCGGCGACAGCCTGGGCATCACCCCGCGCAACGACCCCGTGCTGGTGGACCAGCTCTGCGCCGCGCTGGGCGTGACGGACGACGCGACGCGCGAGGCCCTGGCCGCCACGCACGACATCGCCCGCCCGCTGGACCGCACGACCGACCTGCTGGCCGGCGCCGCGACCGACCACGAGGAATCCAAGGCCCTGCGTGCGCTCAGCGACGGCGAGGAGGGCATCCTGGACGGCTTCGACCTGCTGGACCTGCTGCGCGCCTTCCCCTCCGCCCGCCCGCCGGTGGCGGACCTGCTGGCCTCGCTGCCCGCGCTGAAGCCGCGGCTCTACTCCATCGCCTCCTCGCCGCTCGCCGTGCCGGGGCGGGTGGAGCTCTGCGTCGGCGTGGTGCGCGACGACCGCCGCGGCCGCACCCGCGAGGGCGTGGCCAGCACCCACCTGGCCTTCCGCGCCGAGGCCGTGCCGGCCCATGTGCAGCCCAGCCATTTCCGCCTGCCGCAGCGGGCGGAGGCGCCGGTCATCATGGTCGGCCCCGGCACCGGCATCGCCCCCTTCCGCGCCTTCCTGCAGCACCGCGCCGCC
>JBEQBS010000395.1:0-2672 GCA_041639675.1 Rubritepida sp.
GCGGGGCATGCCATCTTGAAATCAGTCAGGCCGCCGAACGCAGCATCATGGCCACGGGTGCGATGCTCTGGGGTGGGGCCACATACAACAACGGCATTCTGCCGTTCAAAAATTATATCCTCGGCTCCGCGACGACACGGCGATGCGCTTGGTGTCGATTCCGCCGGGCGGAAACCATCGTGGGGATCACGCCGCCTGCTTCGCCAGCAGCCCCTGCCGCACCAGCTCCTCGGCGATCTGCACCGCGTTCAGCGCCGCGCCCTTGCGCAGGTTGTCGCCCACGCACCAGAAGGCCAGGCCGTGCGGCACCGTCGGGTCCTTGCGCAGGCGCGAGACGAAGACCGCATCCTCGCCGGCGGCGTCGAGCTGGGTGACGTAGCCGCCATCCTCGCGCCGGTCCACGAGTTGCAGCCCCGGCGCGTCGCGCAGCGCGGCCTGGGCCTGGGCCACGGTGATCGGCCCCTCGAACTCCACATGCACCGCCTCGGAATGGCCCACGAAGACCGGCACGCGCACGGCGGTGGCGACGACGGCGATGTCGGGGTCGAGGATCTTGCGCGTCTCCGCCGCCATCTTCCACTCCTCCTTGGTGAAGCCGTCATCCATGAACTTGTCGATGTGCGGGATGCAGTTGAAGGCGATGGGCTTGGTGAACTGCTCCACCACCGGGGCGTCATGCACGAAGCTGCCCTTGGTCTGGTTGAACAGCTCGTCCATCGCCTCCTTCCCCGCGCCGGAGACGCTCTGGTAGGTGGCGACGACGACGCGCCTGATGCGGCTGATGGCGTGCAGCGGCTTCAGCGCGACGACCATCTGGATGGTCGAGCAATTGGGGTTGGCGATGATGCCGCGCTTGCGGAAGCCCTTGATGGCCTGCGGGTTCACCTCCGGCACCACCAGCGGCACGTCGGGCTCCATCCGGAAGTGGCTGGTGTTGTCAATCACCACGCAGCCCTGCGCGGCGGCGCGCGGCGCATGCACGGCGGAGACGCTGGCGCCGGGCGAGAACAGGCCGATGTCCGTGCCGGTGAAGTCGAAGGTGTCGAGGTTCTTCACGGTCAGGATGGTCTTCTCGCCGAAGCTCACCTGCTGGCCGGCGGAGCGCCCGCTGGCCAGGGCGATCACCTCGCTGGCCGGGAAGTTGCGCTCGGCCAGCGTCTTCAGCATCTCGCGCCCCACCGCTCCGGTGGCGCCGACGACCGCGACCCTGTAGCCCATCACCTCGAACTCCATCCTGACAAGACGCGCCTCCTTAACGCCCGGCGCATCGGTGCGTCCAGGGCGGTTGAGCGCCGGCCGCCCCCGTTGTAGGCGCAGGGCCGATGGAATCCGGCCCGCTCGCCCTGTACCGCGCCCGCATCGCCGCCGGCGCGCTGAAGCCCGACCCCGCCCAAGCCCAGGCGGCGGAGCGCCTGCAGGCCCTGTGGCACGCTCTGCGCGGCTACGACCCGCAGCCCGCCCTGCCCGCGGTGAAGCCCGCCGGCTTCCTGGGCCGGCTGTTCGGCCGCAAGGGCAGCGGCGACCTGGCCCCGCCGGAGGACGCGCCGGAAGGGCTCTACCTCGTCGGCGCGGTGGGGCGCGGCAAGTCCATGCTGATGGACCTGTTCTTCGAGACGGCCGAGGTGCCGCGCAAGCAGCGCATCCACTTCCACGCCTTCATGCAGTCCGCCCACCAGCGCATCCACCGCTGGAAGCAGGCGCATCCGGGCAGCGACGACCCCATCCCGGCGCTCGCGGACTCCATCTTCGGCGAGGCGGCGCTGCTGTGCTTCGACGAGTTCCAGGTCCATGACATCACCGACGCCATGATCCTGGGCCGACTGTTCGAGGCGCTCTTCGCCCGCGGCGTGGTGGTGGTGGCCACCAGCAACACCGCCCCGGACGACCTGTTCAAGGGCAAGCCCGGCCGCGACGCCTTCCTGCCCTTCATCGCGCTCATCAAGCAGCGGGTGGAGGTGCTGCACCTGCAATCACAGGGGGACTACCGGCGCGAGCGCATCCGCGGCCTGCCCACCTGGCACAGCCCCGTGGACGGCCGCGCCGAGCGCGCGCTGGACGCCGCCTTCCGCGAGATGACCGGCCAGGACCATGGCGCGCCCGAGACGCTGACCGTGCTGGGCCGCCCGGTGGCCGTGCCCCAGGCAGCGCGCGGCGTGGCGCGCATGGATTTCGACCAGGCCTGCGGCGCCTTCCTGGGCCCGGCCGACTACCTGGCCATCGCCACCCACTTCCACACGCTGGTGCTGGACGGCATCCCCCGCCTGGGGCCGGAGAA
This sequence comes from Rubritepida sp., assembly GCA_041639675.1. Lineage (GTDB taxonomy): Bacteria > Pseudomonadota > Alphaproteobacteria > Acetobacterales > Acetobacteraceae > Roseococcus. The sequence goes on from JBEQBS010000395.1 coordinate 2,276, forward strand.
TTTCGACAAGGCACGCCGCTTCATCACCCTGGTGGACGCGCTGTACGAGCATCGGTGCAAGCTGGTGGCGAGCGCGCAAGCAGAACCGGACCGACTCTACGAAAAAGGCGAGAATGCGGCGATGTTCGAGCGCACCGCCTCCCGGTTGGTCGAGATGCAGAGTCAGGAATATTTGGGGTTGCCACACCTCCCCTGACTGAAATATGCCGTAACGCGGGAAGACACTGCGTTGGGGGTTCTCACATGCGTTGGATGCTCGCGGGCCTGCTGGGCCTGGGACTGGCGGCTGCGGCCGCGCCACAGGTCGCCGAAGCCCGCGGGGATGCCCGCGCCTCCGTCAGCACGCAGCGCGGGGGCAAGCCCGCCGCCGCCCCGGCCCGCGCCGCCGCCAAGCCGG
>JBEQBS010000396.1:0-2690 GCA_041639675.1 Rubritepida sp.
CTGCCGGCGGCGCGCGAGCGGCGGGTGGTGGCGATGGACAGCGCCTTCCTGCTGGGCTGGGGGCCCCGGGCGCCGCACGCCGTCGCCGCCCTGGCCGCCGCCCTGCACCAGCGCCCGGCCCTGGCCGCCCTGCCAACACGGCCATGGCTGTGACCGCCGCCCCCAACCACGCCCCGCCCCTGCTGGGGCTGCTGCTGCTGGCCGGCGCCGCGCTGGTGGTGGCGCTGGGCACCGGGGCCATCCGCCTGCCGCCGCTCACCGTGCTCGGCGCGCTGGCGGGCAGCGCGGGCACCGACCCGATGGCGGGCGCGGTGGTCTGGACGCTGCGCCTGCCGCGCTCGGCGCTCGCCACCCTGGCCGGCGCGGTGCTGGGCCTGTCGGGCGCCATCATGCAGGGGCTGTTCCGCAACCCGCTGGCCGATCCGGGGCTGCTGGGGGTCTCGGCCGGCGGGGCGCTGGGGGCGGTGCTCGCCATCACGCTGGGCCTGCCCTGGCTGGGCACCGCGCCGGCCGCCTTCGCCGGCGCGCTGCTGACCACGCTGCTGGTGCTGCGCGTGGCGCGGCACGAGGGGCGGGTGCTCGTCGCCTCGCTGCTGCTGGCCGGCATCGTGGTCAACGCGCTGGCGGGCGCCGCCACCTCCTTCCTCGTCTTCGCCGCCGACGACATGCAGCTGCGCGACATCCTGTTCTGGACCATGGGCTCGGTGGCCGTCGCCAACGGGCATGGGCTGCTGATGGCGCTCGGCGGCGCGCTGCCGCTCCTCCTCGCCGCGCCCTTCCTGGCCCGCGCGCTGAACGCGCTGATCCTGGGCGAGCGCGAGGCGCAATCCCTCGGCATCCCGCTGGAGGCCACCAAGCTGGGCACGGTGGTGCTGGTGGCGCTGGCGGTGGGCGCGGCGGTGGCGGCCACGGGCATCATCGGCTTCATCGGCATCGTGGCGCCGCACCTGGCACGGCTGCTGCGTGGGGCGGACCATCGCTGGGTGCTGCCGGCCTCCGCCCTGCTGGGCGCCGCGCTGCTGACCCTGGCCGACGCCGCCGCGCGCGTGCTGGTCGCCCCCGCGGAGCTGCCCGTCGGCCTGCTCACCGCCCTGCTCGGCGGCCCGTTCTTTCTGGTGGTCCTGCTGCGGCGCCGCCGGTCGGTGGAGGGCGCATGATCTCGGCGCGCGGCGTGGTGGTGGCGCGGGCCGGCCGCCGCATCCTGGAGCTGGACGGCTTCGAGGCCGCGTCCGGCGAGGTGCTGGGCATCCTCGGCCCCAACGGCGCGGGCAAGTCCACCCTGCTGCGGGTGCTGGCCGGCGAGCTGCGCCCCGATGCCGGCGAGGCACGCTTCGGCGGCCAGCCCGTGCTGCGCTGGAGCCCCGCAGCCCTGGCCCGACGCCGCGCCGTGCTGCCCCAGGCCAGCGCGCTGGGCTTCCCGCTGCGCGCGGCCGAGGTGGTGGCGCTGGGCCGCCTGCCGCATGGCGGCGACCCGGCCCCCGCGATGGCAGCCGCGATGGCCGAGGCCGGCGTCGCCCATCTGGCCCATCGCGTCCATGCCACGTTGTCGGGGGGCGAGGCGCAGCGGGTGCAGCTCGCCCGCGTGCTGGCGCAGCTCCATGGCGTGCCGGCGGGCGAGGCGGCGCTGTTCCTGGACGAGCCCACGGCGGCGCTCGACCTGCCGCATGCCCATGCCATCCTCCAGGCGGCGCGGCGCCGGGCGCGGGCCGGGGCGGCGGTGGTGGCGGTGCTGCACGACCTGTCGCTGGCGGCGGCGCATTGCGACCGGCTGCTGCTGCTGGCCGCCGGGCGCCGCGTGGCGGAAGGCGTGCCCGAGGCGGTGCTGACCCCCGCCCATGTGAGCGCGGCCTACGGCATGGCGGTGCGCCGCGTGGCCGACCCGGAGGGGGGCGCGTTGCTGCTGGTGCCCGCATGCATCGGGCGCCCCAAGACCGGGAGCGAGCGATCGGCCGATGACGAGGAGGCGCGTTGCGCCTGATCCGGTGCTTGCCGGGGCGATGCGGTGATGGATGTTGCCGGCGCCATGCGAAGTGAGCAGCGACGGCGATCGCGGCGGAAGCCGAGCATGCTCCCCGCCAGGACGTGCATGGATTGCCCCAGTGTCTCGGCGGCCGCATTCCGGCCTTGACGATGAGGTGGGCACTGTTCGGCCGGAGCGCGTGTTCGGTCCGCGGGGTGGCGACCAACCAGGCCTCTTCCCCGTCATGGCGCATCATGCGTGGCGTTGCCAGGAGGCTGAGGGAGCTCTCGCCGTGCAGGTTCACCGAGGCGAGATCTGCGCGTGTTCGAAGGACGGGGGTGCGCCGAGCGCCAGCGCGGTGGCGCCAATCAGCGGGCAAAGAGCGGTGGTGGTGCCGTACGGCTGCCGCCGGCGGGTTGCACCGTTCAGCGCCAGCCGATCCTCCATCTGTGGCGTTGCGACACGGGTACCGGACGCGGCTGGCCTGCCGGAGGGCGCCCTGCGCGCCGTGGCACGGCTGCCGCTCAGCGCAACGGCGGATACCGCGAACGGAGCCGGTATTTCGGCGTCGTTCGCGGCTGTTTCTGGTTGTTCGGCGAAATGGGATGCGGGGACAGGATTTGAACCTGTGACCTTCAGGTTATGAGCCTGACGAGCTACCGGGCTGCTCCACCCCGCGTGGGTGAGTGTGTGTGTGGTGTGGTGTGGTGGCTTGGCGCTGACCGACTCT
>JBEQBS010000397.1:0-2662 GCA_041639675.1 Rubritepida sp.
AGTACGCCGCGCTGCTGGCGGCCGCGCAGGCGCGGCTGCCGCCTGGGCCGCCCGTCATCGAGGGCTGAAACCCGGCCCGGCGCCGCGCTTTGCGCCGCCATGCCCCCCGATGCCGCCGCCGAAGCCGGCCTGCGCCACAGCCATGACGGCGAACCCGGCCTGACCCGCCGCCGCGCCGGCCGCGGCTTCGCCTTCCGCGACGCCGAGGGCCGCCCGGTGCGCGACGCCGCCACGCTGGCGCGCATCCGCGCCCTTGCCATCCCGCCCGCCTACACGGAGGTGTGGATCTGCGCCGACGCCCATGGCCACCTCCAGGCCACCGGGCGCGATGCGCGCGGGCGCAAGCAGTTCCGTTACCACCCCGATTGGCGCGCGCACCGCGATGCGCTGAAATTCGGCCGCATGGCGGAATTCGCCGCCGCCCTGCCGCGCATCCGCGCCCGCGTGGAGGAAGGCCTGGCCCGCCCCGGCCTGCACCGGGAGACGGTGCTGGCGACTATCGTGCGCCTGCTGGACACGACGCTGATCCGCATCGGCAACGAGGACTACGCGAAGGAGAACGGCTCCTTTGGCCTCACCACGCTGCGCACCCGCCATGTGGCGGTGGAGGGGCAGCGCCTGCGCTTCGCCTTCCGCGGCAAGAGCGGCCAGCCCTGGCGCCTTTCCGTCAGCGATCGCCGCGTGGCGAAGGTGGTGCGCGCGCTCCAGGACTTGCCGGGCCAGGAGCTCTTCGCCTGCGCGGACGAGGCCGGCGAGCTGCGCCCGGTGACGAGCCAGGAGGTGAACGCCTGGCTGCGCGAGGCCGCGGGGATGGACTGCACCGCCAAGGATTTCCGCACCTTCGCCGGCACGGTGCTGGCCGGCCAGGCGCTGGCCGCGGCCCCGCCCTGCGCCAGCGCGGCGGAGGCGAAGCGCGCGGTGAAGGCGGCGGTGGAGCAGGTGGCCAGGCGGCTGGGCAACACGCCCACCGTGTGCCGGCAATGCTACATCCACCCCGCGGTGATCGAGGGTTTCTCGAATGGCACCTGGGCGCTCGCGGAGGCGGCGGCGGAGGGGCTGGCGGCGCAGGAGGCGGCGGTGATCGCCGCGCTCACGCGTCCACCAGCTCCGCGTCCAGGCTCGCCGCGTTCTCCTGGATGAACTTGAAGCGCAGCTCAGGCCTGCGGCCCATCAGCGCCTCCATCAGCTCGGCGGTGCGCGCGCGCTCCTCCGGCGGCAGCACGACCTGCAGCAGGGTGCGCTTCGCCGCCTGCATCGTCGTCTCGCGCAGCACGGCCGCGGGCATCTCGCCCAGGCCCTTGAAGCGGCTGACCTCGACGCCCTGGTTGGGCTTGAAGTGCTTCTTGCGCTGGCGCTCCAGGTCGCGGTCGTCCATGGCATAGACCGACTTGCCGCCGGCCTGGAGGCGGTACAGCGGCGGCTGCGCCAGGAAGACCTTGCCCTGCCGCACCAGCTCCGGCAGCTCCTTGTAGAAGAAGGTCATCAGCAGGGCGGCGATGTGCGCGCCATCCACGTCGGCATCGGTCATGATGACGATGCGCTGGTAGCGCAGCCGGGCGATGTCGAAGCGCTCGCCCACGCCGCAGCCCAGGGCCTCGATCAGGTCCTTCAGCTCCTGGTTGCCGCGCAGCTTCTCCGCGCTGGCCGATGCCACGTTGAGGATCTTGCCGCGCAGCGGCAGCACCGCCTGGGTTTCGCGGTCGCGCGCCTGCTTGGCGCTGCCGCCGGCGGAGTCGCCCTCCACCAGGAAGATTTCGGTGCCCTCGGCGGTGTCGCGGGCGCAGTCGGCCAGCTTGCCGGGCAGGCGCAGCTTCCTCGTGGCGGTCTTGCGCGGGGTGTCCTTCTCGGCACGGCGGCGCAGGCGTTCCTCCGCGCGCTCGATGGCGAAGGCCAGCAGGTTGTCGGCATTGGCGGGGTCGCCGGCCAGCCAGTGGTCGAAATGGTCGCGCAGCGCGGCCTCGACCAGCTTCTGGGCATCGGCGTTGGTCAGCTTGTCCTTGGTCTGGCCCTGGAAATGCGGGTCGCGGATGAAGGCGGAGAGCATGCCGGCCATGCCGCCGAACAGGTCCTCCGCTGTCACGCTGGCCGCGCGCTTCTCCTTCTTCATCTCGCCATAGGAGCGCAGGCCCTTCACCAGCGCGTTGCGCAGCCCGGCCTCATGCGTGCCGCCCTGGGGCGTGGGGATGGTGTTGGCGTAGGTGGAGAGGAAGCCCTCCCCGGCCTCCAGCCAGGCGATCGCCCATTCGCAGCGGCCGGCCGAATCCGGGAACTCGGCGGTGCCGGCGAAGGGGGCGGGGGTGACGGTGCCCTTGCCCTCGATGGCGCCGGCGAGGAAGTCGGACAGGCCGCCGGGGAAGTGCAGCGTGGCCTCAGGCGGGGTGTCGGTGTTGGCCACCAGCGCGGCGGCGCAACGCCAGCGGATCTCCACGCCCCGGTACAGGTAGGCCTTGGAGCGGCAGAAGCGGAACAGCCGCTCGGCGCGGAATTGCAGCTTGCCGAAGATCTCGGGGTCGGGCCGGAAGCGGATGGTGGTGCCGCGGCGGTTGCGGACCTCGCCCTCCTTGCGCAGCTTCGTCACCGGCTTGCCGCGGGCATAGCCCTGGCGGAACAGCTCGCCCCCGCGCGCGACCTCGACCTCCATGGCTTCCGACAGCGCGTTGAC
>JBEQBS010000398.1:0-2634 GCA_041639675.1 Rubritepida sp.
ACGGCCCTCTCACCTCGCGCCATGGCCAGGCAGGGGCAGCCCTCGGGCTCCACCGCCACCAGCGTGGCCCCGCCTTCCGCGTGCCAGCCGGCGAAGCCGCCGATGAGGCCGCCGCCGCCCACCGCCAGCAGCAGGTGCGTCAGCCCCGGCTGCTGCGCCTCCCATTCCAGGGCGCAGCTGCCCTGGCCGTCCAGCACCTCCGCCTGGTCATAGGCGTGCACCACCAGGGCGCCGGTCTCCGCCGCGCGCGCCTCGCTCGCCTGGCGCGCCTCGTCATAGGTGGCGCCGCCCACCGTCAGCGTGGCGCCGAAGCGGCGGATCAGCGCCTGCTTGGCGGGATGCGAGATGGCGGGCACGAAGATTTCCGCCCGCGCCCCCAGCGCCTGGGCGGCGGCGGCCACCGCCGCGCCGTGGTTGCCGCCCGAGGCCGCGATGACGCCCGCCTCCGGCACGCCCAGGGCGCGCATGCGGTTGAAGGCGCCCCGCGGCTTGAAGGAGCCGGCGAGCTGGAGCAGCTCCAGCTTCGCGGCGCCCAGCCCGGGCAGGCGCATGGCCGGGGTTTCGCGGATGTCGCCGGCGATGCGGCGATGGGCGAGGCGGATGGGGTCGCGCGGGCTGGTCATCGGTGCGGCGCAGGATAGGGCGCCGCGCGGCGCCGTCACTCCCCGATGTTGAGCAGCGCGCCCTTCTCCCGCGCCGCGCGGAACTGGCTGCGGAACAGGCAGGCCATCGCCGCCAGCCACGCGGCGTTGAGCGCGAAGGCCGCCAGGAGGTGCCCCCATTCGGCGCGGCCTTCCAGCAGCGCCGCGCGCATCCCCTCGAAGACATGCGCGGCCGGCAGGGCATAGGCCACGGGCTCCAGCCAGTCGGGCAGGATGCTCACCGGGTAGAAGACGGCGGCGAAAGGGGTGAGGCCGAAGAGGATGGACCAGGCCAGCGCCTCCGCCCCCGCGCCGAAGCGCAGGATCAGCGAGACGACGCCCAGCGCCACCGCCCAGCCCATCATCACCAGCGCGGCGAAGAACAGCACCAGCAGCGGCCCGAGCACGAGGATGTTGAAGGCATAAAGGAACCAGGCCAGCAGCATGGCCGGCAGCACGGCGATCAGCGTGCGCAGCAGGGAGAGCGCCATCAGCCCCGCCACCAGCTCCGCCGGCCGCAGCGGCGAGACGAAGAGGTGGCCGAGGTTGCGCGACCAGATCTCCTCCAGGAAGCTCAGCGAGAAGCCCATCTGGGAGCGCAGCGCCGCCTCCCACAGCAGCACGCCGCCCAGCAGCACGCCGGCGGCGGCGCTGGCGACGTTGTTCTGCACCCCCGCGAGATACGCGGTGATGAAGCCCCAGACCACCATCTGCAGCACCGGCCAGTACATCAGCTCGATGACGCGCGGCGGCGAGCGGCGGTAGAGGGCGAGGTGGCGGTAGACCAGGCCCCAGATGCGGCGGACCGGCGCGGCGATGCCGGGCCGGTCCATGCGGCCCGGCTGCGCCGCCCCGCGATCGGACGCATCACCGCCCGGCCGATTCACGCGGCCCGGCTGCGCCGGCCCGCGATCGGACGGGGTCACGCCGCCACCCCCGTGCCGCGCGCGATGTCGAGGAAGACCTGCTCCATGTCCCCCCGGCCGTAGCGTTCCAGCAGGGCGGCAGGCGTGCCCTCATCCACCATGCGCCCGCCCTTGAGCATCAGCACGCGGTCGCACAGCCGCTCCACCTCGCCCATGTTGTGCGAGGCCAGCAGGATCGCGCAGCCGGATTCGGCGCGGTACTCCTCCAGCCGGGTGCGCACCCAGTCGCCGGTGTCGGGGTCCAGGCTGGCCGTCGGCTCGTCCAGCAGCAGCAGGGAGGGGCGGTTGATGAGCGACTTGGCCAGGGCCACGCGCGTCTTCTGCCCCGCGGACAGCTCGCCCGCCGGGCGGTCCAGCAGCTCCTCCAGCTCCAGCGCGCGCGCCAGTTCGGCGATGCGCGATTCCAGGCCGCGCACGGTGTAGAGGTGGCCATAGACGCGCAGGTTCTCCCGCACGGAGATGCGGTGCGGCAGGGCGATGTAGGGGGAGGAGAAGTTCATCCGCTCCAGCGCGCGGAAGCGGTCCTGCGCCATGTCGTGGCCCAGGGCGAGGATGCGGCCCGAGCTGGGCACCAGCAGCCCCAGCAGCATGGCGATGGTGGTGGTCTTGCCGGCGCCGTTGCCGCCCAGCAGCCCCAGCGTCTCGCCCGGCGCGATGGTGAAGGACAGCCCCTCCACCGCCGGCGGGCGGTCGGGCTTGTAGCGCTTGCTCAGCGCCTGGACGTCGAGGGCCGGCACGTCGGGGGCGGGGGTCATCCCGGCCCCAATGCGCCCGGCGGGGGAAAGTGTCAGCCCCCCCGCCGCGGAGCGGCGTGAGCGTTCATCCGCGGAGCGGCACGGGATGCCCTATCCGCGCAGCAGCCGCCCCTGGAAGGCGGTGATGCCGCGCTGCCAGCCCCAGGCGATGGCCGCCGTGGTGTCGGCGCCGGCCAGGATGATGCCGCCCCGGTCCTCCGGCAGGGCGGCGTCCAGCGCGGCGCGCCCGGCGGCGAGCTGCTGCAGCAGCGCCGCGTCGAAGCGCAGGCGCAGCCGGGGCAGGCGCATCGCCGCCAGCGGGATGGCGGGCAG
>JBEQBS010000399.1:0-2570 GCA_041639675.1 Rubritepida sp.
CCTGCGTGGCCGACAGCCCGCCATCGGCCAGGATGGCGGGCAGGAAGGGCATCATGGCGCCGAATCCCGCGAACTGCGCGGCATACAGCAGGGCGAAGGATCGGGCGTGGCTCACCGCCCCAGCTTGCAACAGGCGGGGATGGGTGCATAACCGGGGCGATATCGCTGGATGAGTGCATGTTCGACGCGCGCGTGAAGGCCATCCTCGGCCCGACCAACACCGGAAAGACGCATCTGGCGCTGGAGCGGATGCTGGCCCATGCCTCGGGCATCATCGGCTTCCCGCTGCGGCTCCTCGCCCGGGAGAACTACGACCGCATGGTGGCCCAGAAGGGCGAGGCCAACGTGGCCCTCATCACCGGCGAGGAGAAGATCGTCCCCCCCGGCGCGCGCTGGTTCGCCTGCACGGTGGAGGCGATGCCGCTGGACCGCCAGGTGGAATGGCTGGGCGTGGACGAGATCCAGCTCTGCGCCGACCCCGACCGCGGCCACATCTTCACCGACCGCCTGCTGCACGCCCGCGGCATGGTCGAGACCATGTTCATGGGCGCGGAGACCATCCGCCCGCTGCTGCAGCGCCTCGTGCCGCAGGTGGAGATGGAGACGCGCCCGCGCCTCTCGAAGCTCACCCACACCGGCCCGGCCAAGCTCACCAAGCTGCCGCCGCGCAGCGCCGTCGTCGCCTTCAGCGCGGCCGAGGTCTATGCCATCGCCGAGGCCATCCGCCGCCGTCGCGGCGGTTGCGCGGTCGTCATGGGCCGGCTGTCGCCGCGCACGCGCAACGCGCAGGTGAAGATGTACCAGGACCGCGAGGTGGATTTCCTGGTCGCCACCGACGCCATCGGCATGGGGCTGAACATGGATGTGGACCATGTGGCCTTCGCGTCGCTCAACAAGTTCGACGGCCACGCGCCGCGCCAGCTGACCCCGCAGGAGGGCGCGCAGATCGCCGGCCGCGCCGGGCGCGGCATGCGCGACGGCTCCTTCGGCTCCACCGCCGACTGCCCGCCCCTGCCCGACGAGATGGTGGACAAGATCGAGAACCACCAGTTCGAGCCGCTCCAGGCGCTGGCCTGGCGCAACAGCGACCTCGACTTCTCCGGCGTGGACGCGCTGCTGGACAGCCTGGCCGCCCCCTCGCCGCAGCCCGGGCTGGCCAAGGGGCATGACGCCACCGACCACATCGTGCTGGCCGCCCTGGCGCGGGAGCAGGACATCCGCGCCGCCGCCACCGGCCGTTCGCGCGTGCAGCTGCTGTGGGAAGCCTGCCAGGTGCCGGATTTCCGCAAGCTGGCCGATGACAGCCACACCCGCCTCTGCGCCCGCATCTTCACCGAGCTGACGGCGCATGGCCGCCTGCCGCGCCCCTGGATCGAGGGGCAGATCGCCGGCTGCCACTCCATCGAGGGCGACCTGGACACGCTGATGGCGCGCCTCGCCCACATCCGCTCCTGGGCCTACATCGCCGCCCGCACCGATTGGGTGGAGGGCGCCGCCACCTTGCAGGAGGCCGCCCGCGCCGCCGAGGACGCGGTGAGCGACGCGCTGCACGAGCGCCTGACCGCGCGCTTCGTGGACCGCCGCGCCGCCCAGCTGATCCGCCGCCTGGACGACACCAGCGAGGAGCTGCTGAGCGCCGTCACCCGCTCCGGCGAGGTGGTGGTGGAAGGCCACCCGGTCGGCACCGTCAAGGGCTTCGAGTTCACCCCGCTGGAGGGCAATGGCGGCGAGGAGGAGCGCAAGCTGGTGCTGCGCGCCGCCCGCAAGGCGCTGGCGATGGAGATGCCCCGCCGCCTCGCCGCGCTGGAGACCGCCAAGCCCGAGGCCTTCACGCTTTCCCCCGAGAACGAGGTGCTGTGGGAGGGCGCGAAAGTCGCGCGCCTGACGCCGGGCAGCGAGCCCGGCAAGCCCGGCATCGAGGTGCGCGACAGCGAATACCTGGACGGCGCGCAGAAGGAGCGCGTGCGGGTGCGCCTGGCCGCCTTCGTGGAAGGCGCGCTGGCGAAGGAGCTGGCGCCCGTCGCCGCCGTCGAGGCCAAGGCGGCGGAGGACAGCGCCCTGCGCGGCCCCGCCTACCAGCTGCGCGAGACGCTGGGGCTGAAGCCCGGCGACACGCGGCAATCCGTGCCGAACGAGCTGAAGGTGAAGCTCAAGGCCATCGGCATCCGCGCCGGGCGCTTCGCCCTGTATGTGCCCGAGGTGCTGAAGCCGCGGCCGATGGCGATGCGCGCGCAGCTCTGGGCGCTCAGCCACGCCATCCCCACGCCGGCCCTGCCGCCGGCCGGGCTGGTGAGCGTGCCGGCGGATGGCGTGCTGGCGCTGTCCTGGCCGCCGGGCTTCCCGGAGATCATCGGCTGGGTGAAGGCCGGGCCGGTCTATGTGCGCCTCGACGTGGCGGAGCGCGTGGCGGGCGAGCTGGGCTACCTGACCCGCAAGGCGCCCGCGCCCCTGCCGCCGGAGACGCTGGGCAAGTTCGGCATCAAGGGCGAGCAGCTGCCCGAGGTGCTGGCCGGGCTGGGCTTCCGCCTGGTGGTGCCCGCCCCGCTGGGGGAGGGCGTGGAAGGCCCGCC
>JBEQBS010000400.1:0-2547 GCA_041639675.1 Rubritepida sp.
GGGCATGGGCCAGCCAGCAGGCCGCCACCACCTCCACCGGCCCGGCCGCGGCCGCCAGCCGCGCCAGCGCCGCCGGGCCCAGGCGGTTGACGGCCAGGTTGCTCAGCGCGGTCGCCACCAGCTCGCGCCGCAGCCGGTGGCGGGGGATGAAGCGCGCCCAGGGCTCGGCGCGCAGCGGCGCGGGGAAATAGGCGCGCAACAGCTCCCCGAAGGCGGGGTCGTCCGGAAGGGGGGACTCCGCCAGCGCGTCGTTCAGCCACAGCTTGGCGAAGGGCATCAGCGCGGCGATCTCGGGCCGCGTCAGCGCCTCGGTGCGCGCGGCCATGGCGGCGGCGCCCGGCAGCCCGGCCACGGCGCGGTCCAGCACCCCCTCGGCCACCAGCCGGGCCATCAGCGCGGCCTGGGCCGGCAGGGCGGCTGCACCCGCGCGCTCCTCCAGGCTCATTGCCACGGATTGCGCGTGGTTGTCCGCCAGCACCAGGGCGGCGACCTCGTCGGTCATCTCCGCCAGCAGGGCATCGCGGGCGCGGCGGGTCAGCGCGCCCTCCCCTTCCGCATCGGCCAGCAGGATCTTGATGTTCACCTCGTGGTCGGAGGTGCTGACGCCCGCGGAATTGTCCATCGCGTCGGTGTTGATGCGCACCCCCGCGCGCGCCGCCTCGATGCGCCCGGCCTGGGTCACGCCCAGATTCGCGCCCTCGCCGACGATGCGCGCGCGCAGCATCGCGCCATCCACCCGCACGGCGTCGTTGGCGCGGTCGCCGGCCTGGGCGTTGCTTTCCGCGGCCGCCTTCACGTAGGTGCCGATGCCGCCGAAATACAGCAGGTCGCATTCCATGCGCAGGATGGCCTGGATCACCTGCGCCGGCTCGGCGCTCTCCGCCTCGATGCCCAGCATGGCGCGGGCCTGGGGCGAGAGCGGGATGGCCTTCATCGTGCGCGCGAAGACGCCCCCGCCCGCGCTGATCCGCCCGGCATCGTAGTCGGCCCAGGAGGAACGCGGCAGCAGGAAGAGCCGCGCCCGCTCCTCATAGGACAGGGCCGGGTCCGGGTCGGGGTCCAGGAAGACGTGCCGGTGGTCGAAGGCCGCGCGCAGCCTGGCCTGGCGCGAGACGAGCATGCCGTTGCCGAACACGTCGCCCGACATGTCGCCCACGCCCGCCATGTCGAAGGGCGCGTCATGCACCGAACGGCCCAGCGTCTCGGTGAAGTGGCGCTCGATCATCACCCAGGCGCCGCGGGCGGTGATGCCCATGCCCTTGTGGTCGTAGCCGGCGGACCCGCCGGAGGCGAAGGCATCGCCCAGCCAGAAGCCGTATTCGGCGCTCAGGCCATTGGCGATGTCGCTGAAGGTGGCGGTGCCCTTGTCGGCCGCGGCGACGATGTAGGGGTCGTCGCCGTCGCGCCGGCGGATGCCCGGCGGCGTCACGACGGCATCGCCCTGGAGGTTGTCGGCCAGGTCCAGCATGGCGCGCACCAGCGTCCTGTACGCCGCCACGCCCGCGGCCTGGAACCCTTCCCGGTCGGCCGGGACCGCGCCCTTCAGCACGAAGCCGCCCTTCGCGCCGGTGGGCACGATCACCACGTTCTTCAGGCGCTGCGCCTTCATCAGCCCCAGGATCTCGTCGCGGAAATCCTCGCGCCGGTCGCTCCAGCGGATTCCCCCCCGCGCCACGGGGCCGGCCCGCAGGTGGCAGCCCTCCATGGAGGGCGAATGCACGAAGATCTCGCGCCACGGCCGGGGGCTGGGCATCTCCCCCGCCTGGGCGCTGTCCAGCTTGAAGGCCAGGTAGTCCTTGCCCCCGAAGAAGTTGGTGCGCAGCATCGCCTCCAGCACGCGGGCCATGCGGCGCAGGATGCGGTCGCGCTCGGCATCCGCCACCGCGTCCAGCGCCGCCGCCAGCGCGGCCACGGCGGCCGCGTCGTCGCCACCTTCGCCGAAGCGCACATGGAACAGCGCCACCAGCCGCCGCGCCACCTCGGCCTCGCGCGCCAGCGCATCGGCCACGGCGTCGCCGCCGAAGGGCAGGCCCACCTGCTTCAGCCAGCGCGCCATGGCCCGCAGCAGCCAGCATTCCCGCCAGGACAGGCCGGCGCGCAGCACCAGGCGGTTGAAGCCATCGGCCTCGGCGCGGCCATCCAGCAGCGCCGCCAGCGCCTCCAGTAGCCCTTCGGCGCGCAGCGGGTTCCAGGCCACCCCGGCATCCAGCTGGAAGACGTGCAGCGTCAGCTCGCCCATCCCCAGCGGGGAGAGGCGGTGCGGCACCTCCTCGATGGCGCGGAGATCCAGGCTCTCGAACAGCGGCAGCGCATCGGCCAGGGCCAGCTTGCGGCCGGGCACGGCCAGGCGCAGCTCCACCCGCTCCGGCGGCTGGCCGGCCTCGCGCCGGATCACCGCCTGGGGCCGGGCCAGCGCCACCGCGCGCTCGGCCAGGGCCAGGTCGTCGGCGGCCTGGGCGGCGGTCTCCATGTCGCGGTAGCCGGGGGGGAAGGCGTCGCGCCAGGCGGCCAGGGCCTCGCCCGCCGCGGCCTCGCCGCGCTCGGCCG
>JBEQBS010000401.1:0-2564 GCA_041639675.1 Rubritepida sp.
CTCGACCCCGACCTCGATCTGTGGAAGACCGCCAAGCCCTTCCTCGAGCGCTGGATGAACGAGCAGATGGGCTGGCGCGCGCTGCGCCGCAAGCTGGCGGAAGAGGCGCCGGGCTGTGGCAGGTGGTGGCGCGCTTCGCCACGGAGACGCCCTCGGTCTGGAGCGAGGCGCTGGTGCGCACCGCGCTGATCTGGATGGCCTATCTGGGGCTGGCCGTGGCGCTGCGGACCGGCGCGCTGGTCTCGATTGACGTGGCGCACCGCTACACGCGCGGCGCGGTGCGGCGCGCCATCGAGGCATCGGCGCTGGCCTTCTCGCTGGCGCTGATGGGCGTGCTGTTCTGGTTCGGCTGGGCGATGGCCGAGCGCGTGCAGTTCCAGGAGATGGCGGGGCTGGAGGTCTCGATGTCCTGGGGCTATGCGGCGCTGCCGGTGGGCGCGGTCTTCGCGGTGATGGGGGCGCTGGCCAACTTCCTGGACCGGCGCGCGGAAGAGCTGGAGAGCGCGGTCTGATGTCGGGTGCCATGCTTTCCGTCATGCTGGTGCTCTTCGCGGCCGCGGTGCCGGTGGCGGTGGCCATCGGCATCGCCGCCGTCTGGGGCATCGCCGGCTACACCAGCTTCCCGCTGGTGGTGGCGGCGCAGCAGCTCTTCGTCAGCCTCGACAAGTTCCCGCTGGCGGCCATCCCCTTCTTCATCCTGGCCGGCAACCTGATGGATGTGGGCGGCATCTCGCGCCGGCTGGTGGATTTCGCCAAGTCCATCGTCGGCGGCGTGCAGGGTGGGCTGCCCTGCACCTGCATCGTCACCTGCATGATCTTCGCCGCCATCAGCGGCAGCTCGGTGGCCACCACCTTCGCCATCGGCGCCATCATGATCCCCGCCCTGGTGAAGCACGGCTACCCGGTGCCCTTCGCCGCCGCGCTCCAGGCCACGGCGGCGGAGCTGGGGGTCATCATCCCGCCCTCCATCCCGATGATCCTGTTCGGCGTGACGACGCAGACCTCCATCCCCGAGCTGTTCATGGCCGGCTTCGGGCCCGGATTCCTGATCGGCGGCGCGCTGATCGCCACCGTGCTGGTCTGGTGCCGCATCAAGGGCTGGGGCAAGCGCGACGGCGAGGGGCGGCTGCCCTTCCGCGTCGCGCTGCGCCAGGCGGGCTGGGCGCTGTTCATGCCCGTGGTGGTGCTGGGCGGCATCTATGGCGGCGTCACCACGCCCACCGAGGCGAGCGTCATCGCCGTCGCCTACGCCATCATCGTCGGCATGTTCATCCACAGGGAGCTGGGCTGGCGGGACCTCTACGGCATCACCCGCAAGTCCGTGATCTCGTCCGCCGTCATCATGTTCATCATCGCCTGCGCCGGGCTCTTCTCCTGGCTGCTGAACCGCCAGGGCGTGCCCGACATCGCCGCCGCCTGGCTGGTGCAGACCTTCGACGGGCCGGGCTGGTTCCTGCTGGGCGTCAACCTGTTCCTGTTCGTGGTGGGCATGTTCGTGGAGACCTCGGCCTCCATCATCGTCCTCGCGCCCATCCTGCAGGAAGCGGCCGAGCGCTTCGGCATTGACGGCGTGCATTTCGGCACGATCATGGTGGTGAACCTGGCGCTGGGGATGATCACCCCGCCCTTCGGCGTCAACCTCTTCGCCGCCGCCCAGGTGGCCGGCACCTCGATAGACCAGATGATGCGCTACCTGCCGGTCTTCATCGGGGTGATCTTCGCCTGCCTGATGGTCATCACCTACGTGCCGGCGGTGGCGATGTTCCTGCCCAACCTCGTCTTCCGGTGAGGGCGCTCACGGGCTGAACTCCGGCAGCCAGAGCGACACGGTGCAGCCCTGCCCTGGGCCGGCGCTGTCCAGCCGCAGCGCGCCGCCGGCGCCCTGGGCGAAGGCCAGCGCGGTGGCCAGCCCCAGCCCGGTGCCCTGCCCGGCCGGCTTGGTGGTGAAGAAGGCCTCGCCCACGCGGGCCAGCGTCGCGGCGTCCATCCCGCTGCCCCCGTCGCGCAGGGTGATGCGCGCGTAGCGGCCGGGCGGCAGGGCGGCATCCGCTGGCGGCGGCGCGGCGTCCAGCATCACGGCGATGGCGCCGCCGCCGGGCATGGCGTCGCGCGCGTTGATGGCGAAGTTCAGCAGCGCCGCCTCCAGCTCCGCGGCTGCCCCGCGCACCAGGGGCGGCAGGCCGGGCGCGACCTCCAGCGCCACCGGCCAGGCGCGGCCCAGGGCATGGCGCATCAGCTCCACCGCCTGCGCCGCCGTCGCGGCGGGGTCCAGCGCCTGCGGGCCCTCGGCCTCGCCGCGCGCAGCCAGGCCCAGCAGGGGGCGCGTCAGCGCCCGGCCGCGCTGCAGGGCGTCGCCCAGCCCGTCCAGCAGGCGCAGCGCCTCCGGCGCGCGGCCTTCCTCCAGCCGGGCGCGCAGCAGGGCATTGCCGGCTTCCACCGCCTGGATCAGGTTGCGCACGTCATGCGCCACCCCGGCGGCGAGCTGTCCCAGCAGCGCCGCCCGCTGCGCCTCGCGCAGCCGGGCCTCGGCGCGGGCGCGGGCATCGGCGGCGTCGCGCGCGCGG
>JBEQBS010000402.1:0-2560 GCA_041639675.1 Rubritepida sp.
TGTGCTCTTCCGATCTGGTCGCCCAGCACGGCGGCCGCGATGGCGTCCAGCCGGCCGCGCCCGGCGCGGTGCGGCGCCAGGTCGTAGCCGCGCGGGCCCAGGTGCAGCGCCGTGCGCTCCTCCCAGTTCAGCAGGTTCAGGCGGCGCCATTCGGGGTCCATGGCGGGCAGGGTGGGGCGCGCGGCGCCGTTCCGTCCAGCGCGGGATTCCGCTAGGGTGGCGCCCATGCTCACCACCTCGCCCGCCTTCAAGGACAACGCCGCCCGCGCGCTCGAGGATCCCGGCCTGCAGAAGGCGCTGACCCGCGCCAAGGGCGGCTTCCTGAGCAAGCGCACCGCCGCCGTCGCCGGCCTGCCGGAGTTCGAGCAGCTGCGCGACATCGGCAAGGGCATCAAGGACCACACCCTCGCCCACCTGGACTTCTACCTGGAGGAGTACGAGGCCCAGGTGGTCAAGGCCGGCGGCCAGGTCCATTGGGCGCACACGGCGGACGACGCCCGCGCCGCGGTGCTGGAGATCTGCCGCAAGGCCGGCGCGCGCACCGTCACCAAGGGCAAGTCCATGATCTCCGAGGAGCTCGGGATCAACGACCACCTGGAGGCGCATGGCATCGAGCCGGTGGAGACGGACCTGGGCGAATACATCCTGCAGATCCGCAAGGAGCCGCCGAGCCACATCATCGGCCCCGCCTTCCACCTGAACCGCGAGGACTGGGAGGACAGCTTCCGCCGCACCCACACCGACCTGCCGCCCGACCGCGTCTTCCACGAACGCCGCGACATCATGACGGAGGCGCGCACCAAGCTGCGCTCCAAGTTCCTGGCCGCCGACGTGGGCATCACCGGCGCCAACTTCCTCGTCGCCGAGACCGGCAGCAGCGTCATCGTCACCAACGAGGGCAATGGCGACCTGACGCAGACCCTGCCGCGCGTGCACATCGTGCTGGCCAGCATCGAGAAGCTGGTGCCGACGCTGGAGGACTGCACCAACATGCTGCGCCTGCTGGCGCGCTCCGCCACGGGCCAGGATTTCTCCGTGTACACCACCTTCAGCACCGGCGTGCGCCGCGGCGATGACGTTGACGGGCCGGAGGAATACCATGTGGTGCTGGTGGATGCCGGGCGTTCCAACATGCTGGGCACCGAGTTTGCGGAGATGCTGCGCTGCATCCGCTGCTCGGCCTGCATGAACCATTGCCCGGTCTATGGCGCCGTCGGCGGGCATGCCTATGGCTGGACCTATCCGGGGCCGATGGGCAGCGTGCTGACGCCCTCGCTGATCGGCGTGGACAAGGCGGGGCACCTGCCCAATGCCTCCACCTTCTGCGGCAAGTGCGAAAGCGTCTGCCCGGTGAAGATCCCCCTGCCCAAGCTGATGCGCCATTGGCGGGAGCGCGAGTTCGAGCGCCACCTCCAGCCCGGGGGCGTGCGGTCCAACCTGGCGCTCTGGGCCTGGTTCGCGAAGCGGCCGGCGCTGTACCGCCTGGCCACGCGGGCGGCGGCGAAGGCGCTGGCGGCGCTGGGGCGCGGCAAGGGCGCGCTGCGCTCCCTGCCGCTGGCCGGCGGCTGGACGGCAGGGCGGGACCTGCCGGTGCCGCAGGGCTCCACCTTCATGGCGCAATACGCCCGCGCGAAGGGGCAGGCGCGATGAGCGGCAAGGACGCCATCCTCGGCACCATCCGCCGCGGGCTGCGGCGCGGCGCCTTGCCGGAGGACCAGAAGGCCATGCTGCGGGCCCGCATCGCCGCCCATCCGCGCCACCTGATCCCCGCGCGCTCGCGCCTCGACCGCGCCGGGCAGGTGGCGCTGTTCATCCGCAACGTGGAGAAGGAGTTCGGCACGGTGGAGCGCGTCGCCGACCTCGCCGCCGTGCCGGCCGCCGTGGCCGACTACCTGGCGGCGCAGAACCTGCCGGGGCGCTTCGCCATGGCCCCGCACCCGGAGCTGCTGGGCCTGGATTGGTCCGCGCGCCCCATGCTCGAATGGCAGGCGCGCAAGGGCGACCCCGCGGATGCCGCCTCCCTCCAGCACGGCTTCGCCGCCGTCGCCGAGACCGGGACGCTGATGCTGCCCGTGGCCGGCGAGCGCCCCACAACGCTGAACCTGCTGCCCGACACCGCCATGGTCTTCCTGCGCGCCTCGCGCATCGTCGGCGCCTATGAGGAGGCCTGGGACCTGCTGCGCGCCGAGCGGCAGGACGCCATGACCGGCGGCTTCATGCCGCGCAACGTCATGCTCGTCACCGGCCCCTCCCGCTCCGCCGACATCGAACAGACGCTGGAGCTGGGCGCGCATGGGCCGCGCCGCCTGCACGTCATCCTGCTGGATGACGACGCCGCCGCGCTGGGCCCGGCGCCGGACCTGCGGCCGGAGGCGGCGAAGGAGCCGGTGGCGCGGCCCGGCGGGCTGGCCAATCCGGGCGATTGATGCGCCGCCGCCGGGGCGAGCTGTCCGAGGCCGATCAGGCGCTCTGGGCGGCGGTGGCGCAGTCGGTGACGCCGCTGCGCGGCCGCGCGCGCCCGGCCATGCCGCTGGGCGTCACCATCACCCCGCCGCCGCGC
>JBEQBS010000403.1:0-2527 GCA_041639675.1 Rubritepida sp.
CGCCGCGCGCAGGCCGGCGGCGGCGGCGCGGTCCAGCGCGGCGAAGAAGGGCGCGAAGGCCATGGCGTCGCGCCCGGCGATGCGGTCGGCCAGGGCATGCGCCTCCTTGCCGCCCGTCCGCGCCAGCGCATCCAGCGTGGATTGCGCCAGCGCCGCCAGCTCCACCCCCTCGCCCTCCGTCAGCGCCAGCGCCCGTCCGGGCGCGCCATCGGCAAGCGGGATAAGGCGCGCGGCATCGGCCTCGGGCGCCAGGGCGGCGAGGGCGGCGCGCATCGCGGCGGCGTCCAGCGGCGCGAGGTCGAGGCGGCGGCAGCGGCTGCGGATGGTGGGCAGCAGCCGGCCCGGCGCGGCGGTGGCCAGCAGCAGCACGGTGCGCGGCGGCGGCTCCTCCAGCGTCTTGAGGATGGCGTTCGCGCCTTCGGTGGCCAGCGTGTCGGCGTGATCCAGGATCACGGCGCGCCAGCCGCCCTCGGCGGCGGTCAGCGTCAGGAAGCGCCGGGCCTCCCGCGCCTCCTCCACCTTGATGATGCGCCGCTTGCCCGCTTCCTCCGTGGGCGCCAGGGCCAGCACGTCGGGGTGGGCGCCGGCGGCGACGCGGCGGAAGGCAGGGTGCTCCGGCGCCACCGCCAGCCCCTCCCCGCGCGGCAGCCCCGCCAGCAGCCAGCGGGCGAAGCGCCAGCACAGCGTGGCCTTGCCGATGCCCGGCGGCCCCGTCACCAGCCAGGCATGGGCGAGGCGCCCGGAGCGCGCGGCGGATGCCAGCGCCGCCTCCGCGCCCTCATGGCCGAACAGGTGCGGGTTGGCGCGCGGCTCAGGCGGCAAGGGCGCGCTCCAGGATCGCGGCCGCCACCGCCTCGCGTGGGCGCGTCGCGTCCAGCACCAGGAAGCGCGCGGGCTCGGCCCTGGCGCGCGCCAGGAAGCCCTCGCGCACGCGGGCATGGAAACCCTCGCCCAGCGCCTCGTAGCGGTTGGGGTCCCTGGCGCGGCCCAGCCCGGCGCCGGGCGGGATGTCCAGCAGCACGGTCAGGCTGGGCGCGGCATCGGGCAGCAGGGCGGCGTGCAGCGCGTCGAAGGCGGCGGCAGGCGCGCCCTGGCCGGCCACCTGGTAGGCCCAGGTGCTGTCATGGAAGCGGTCGCTCACCACGGTGATGCCGGCCGCCAGCGCGGGCTGGATCAGGCTGGCCCAGTGCTCGCGCCGGGCGGCGACGTGCAGCGCCATCTCCGCCAGCGGGTCCCAGCCGCCATGGGCCAGGATGAAGCCGCGCAGCGCCTCGCTGCGCGCCGCCCCGCCGGGCTCGCGCGTGCGCAGCACCGGGCGCCCGCGCGCGCAGAGCGCCTCGGCCAGCAGCGCCCCTTGCGTGGTCTTGCCCGCGCCCTCGCCGCCTTCGAGCGTGATGAAGCTCACGCGCCGCCCAGCATCCGCCCGAGCACCGCCGGGATGCGCGGGATCAGCCCCAGCCGGTCCACGTCGGCCCCGGCATAGAGCGGCAGCGTCATCGCCGGCACCCCGCGGCCCGAGACCTCCAGCCGCCCCAGCTCCTGCCCCTTCACGATCGGCGCCGGCACCGGCGAATCGAAGCGCAGCCGCGCCGACAGCCCGTTGCGCCAGCCGCGCGGCAGGGTGGCCACCACGTCGCGCCCGCCCACCAGCGGCACGGTGCGCCGCTCGCCCAGGTGGACGGGGATCTCCTCGATGGTGTCGGCGGCGCGGAACAGCACCACATTCTCGAACTCGCGGAAGCCCCATTCCAGCAGCCGCTCGCTTTCCTCGGCCCGGGCGCGCATGGAGGGCAGGCCGGCGACCACCAGGATCAGCCGCCGCTCGCCCCGCTTCGCGGAGGCGGTGAGGCCGAAGCCCGCCTCCTCCGTGTGGCCGGTCTTGAGGCCATCGGCGCCCTGCACCCGGCCCAGCACCGGGTTGCGGTTCTCCTGCGTGATGTTGTTCCAGCGGAAGCTGCGCTCGGCATAGAGGCGGTAATGGTCGGGGAAGTCGAGGATGATGCGCCGCGCCAGGGTGGCGAGGTCGCGCGCCGTCATCCGGTGCTCGGGGTCGGGCCAGCCGGTGCTGTTGCGGAAGGTGCTGCCGGTGAGGCCGATGCCGCGCGCCGTCTCGTTCATCATCTCGGCGAAGGCGCGCTCGCTGCCGGCGATGGCCTCGGCCAGCACCACGCAGGCATCGTTGCCCGACTGGATGATGACGCCGCGCGCCAGGTTCTCGACGCTCACCGTCTCGTTCAGCCCGACGAACATCTTGGAGCCGCCCATGCGCCAGGCGGCCTCGCTCACCGGCAGCATCTGCTCCATCCGCAGCCGGCCCTTCCGCACCATGTCGAAGACCACGTACATGGTCATCAGCTTGGACATGGAGGCCGGCGGCATGGAGACCTCCGCCCCCTTGTCCAGCAGGGTCGCCCCCGTCTCGAAATCCACCAGCACGACGTGGCGGGCGGCGGTGTCCACCGGGCCGAGCGGCGATTGCGCCGGCGTGGTGGCGGGCGCGGCGGGGCCGCGCTGCGCCGGGCGCTGC
>JBEQBS010000404.1:0-2524 GCA_041639675.1 Rubritepida sp.
AGGTGCCCTTCCACCCCGGCCGCACCGACGCCACGCCCGAACAGACCGACGCGGCCTCCTTCGCCGTGATGGAGCCGGCGCAGGACGGCTTCCGCAACTTCGCCAAGCCCGGCCAGCTGATGCCGGGGGAGGAGGCGCTGGTGGACCGCGCCCAGCTGCTGACCCTCACCGCGCCGGAGATGACGGTGCTGGTGGGCGGGCTGCGCGTGCTGGGCGTGAACACCGGCCCGCATGGCGCGCTGACGAAGCGGCCGGGCGTGCTGTCCAACGACTTCTTCGTCAACCTGCTGGACATGGCGAATGAGTGGAAGCCGGTGGAGGGCCATGAGGGCCTCTACGAGGCGCGCAACCGCGAGACGGGGCTGGTGGCCTGGACCGGCACCCGCGCCGACCTGGTCTTCGGCTCCAACTCGCAGCTGCGCGCGCTGGCCGAGGTGCATGCCTGCGACGACGGCGCCCATGCCTTCGTGCATGACTTCGTGCAGGCCTGGACCAAGGTGATGGAGCTGGACCGCTTCGATCTCAGGGCGACTGCGTCGCCCTGAGATCGAAGCTTCGTTTTTCGTGCCCTCACCGTCCGCGGGCATGGCCCGCGGACTACGCCGGGCGGCGGCATCCGCCGCCTTGGCTTCGCGCCCCTGAAGGGGCGCGGCGCGCGCCGTGCGCGCGCAGCCTCCATGCGCGGGTCACGTTCGGGCGGGGTGTTCTGATTGGCCGGCGCTCGGCTGCGCCGTTGCGCCTCGCCTGCGGGGCGGCGCAGGTCCTTGCGGCGCGCCGCCGTCAGGCCGTCTCCACCAGCCTGCCGCCCTCCACCATCCACCGCCGCGTGTGGTGCGCCGCCAGCGCCGGGCGGTGCGCGATGCTCACCAGCGTGACTCCCGGCAGGCGGCGCAGCAGCTCCTCGTGCAGGCGCTGCTCCATCGCCGCGTCCAGGCTGGCCGTCGCCTCGTCCAGGAACAGCCAGTCCGGGCGGTTCAGCAGGGCGCGCGCCCATTGCAGCCGCTGCTGCTCGCCGCCCGACAGGCGCTGCGCCCAGGCATCCTCCTCGTCCAGCCGCGCGACGAGGTGCGCCAGCCCCACCGCCTCCAGCGCCTCGCGCGCGGCCGCATCCCCATGCGCCCCGGGCGCGGCGGGATAGCACAGGGCGCGGCGCAGCGTGCCCAGCGGCAGGTAGGGCCGCTGCGGCAGGAACAGCGCCCGCGCGCCCTCCGGCACCAGCACGCGCCCCTCGCCGAAGGGCCAGATGCCTGCGAGGGCGCGGAACAGCGTGGACTTGCCGGAACCGGAGGGGCCGGTGACGAGCACGCGCTCGCCCTGATGAATCACCGCCTCGGGCACCTCCAGCAGCACGCGCCCATCCGGCAGGGCGATGCGCACGCCCTCCAGCCGCATCGTCCCGGCCGGGCCGGGCACCGCCAGCACGCCCTGGCCGGCCTGCGCCCGCGCCGCCTCCACCGCCTGGCGGAAGCCGGTCAGCCGCGCGACGGTGGCGCGCCATTCCGTCAATGCCGCGTAGTTGTCCACGATCCAGGACAGCGCGCCCTGCACCTCGTTGAAGGCGCCGGCCGTCTGCGTCAGCCCGCCCAGGGGGATGCGCCCGGCGAAGAAGGCGGGCGCGGCCACCACATAGGGGAAGACGATCGCCACCTGGGTGTAGCCGGCGGTGAAGAAGGTCAGGCGCTTGGTGGCGGTCATCAGCGCCCACCAGTTCTCCATCAGCGCGCGGAAGCGGCGCAGCAGCCCGGCCTGCTCCTCGGCCTCGCCACGGTGCAGGGCCACGCCCTCGCTGCCGTCACGGAAGCGCACCAGGGCGTAGCGGAAATCCGCCTCCACGCGCTGCTGCTGGAAGTTCAGCCGCGCCAGCGGCCGGCCGATCAGGTGCGCCAGCGCCGTGCCCAGCCCGGCATAGAGCAGCGCCACCCAGACCAGCGCGCCCGGCACGGCGTCGGTCAGCGCCGCCGACAGCCCCCACAGCACCAGCAGGAAGGACAGCAGCGTGACGACGGAGCGCATCAGCCCCAGCCCCAGCGCCAGCGTCTCGTCCACGAACATGCGCGCGTCGTCGGCCACGCGCTGGTCCGGGTTGTCGGCGCCGTGGGGATCGAGCGAGAGGCGGTAATGCGCGCGCTCGGCCAGCCAGGTGGCGATCATCCGTTCGGTGATCCAGCGCCGCCAGCGGATCTGCAGCGCCTGCCGGAGATACAGCGCGTAGACCGCCACGAGGATGTAGAGCGCGGCGATCCAGGCGAAGCCCGGCATCGTCCCGCTCTCCGTCTCGGCCCAGGAGAAGAGCAGGGCGGAGAACCGGGCCGCGTCCCGCGCCTCCAGCGCGTTGAAGAACTCGCGGTTCCAGAAGGACAGCAGCACGGACATCGCCACCAGGGCGAGGTTCAGCGCCACCACCACGCCCAGCAGCAGGAAGGCGCGCCCGCGCTCCTCGCTCCGCCAGTAGGGCGCCGCCAGCGCCCAGGCGTCGCGCAGGCCGAAGCCCCTCACGCGCCCATCGCCTCGGCCTCGGCGGCCA
>JBEQBS010000405.1:0-2521 GCA_041639675.1 Rubritepida sp.
CGCCACCCAACCGCGCGTGGCGCTTCCGGCTCTCCGCCGTCCACATGATGGCCTCCTTCGCAGGACACCATCCAGCGAATCATATCCAGCCCACCACGCGCCACAGGCTTTTGAGGCAGACAGTCAGTGGCCCGCGTTCTCGCCGCTGAAATCCGGCGCCTGGAGGCCCGAGGCCTCCAGCTGGCGCACCAGCGACGCCTTCAGCCGCTCCAGCCCCGCCTCGCTCGATGCCTCGCAGCGGGCCACCAGCACGGCCTGGGTGTTGGAGGCACGCAGCAGCCACCAACCATCGGCGGTCTGCACCCGCACGCCATCCACGGCCGAGACCTGCGCGCCCTCGGCGGCGAGGCGCCCGCGCACCTCCTCCACCACGGCGAACTTGCGCTCCTCCGTGCAGTCGAAGCGCAGCTCCGGCGTGTTGACCACCTGCGGCATGGCGGCGCGGATGGAGGAAAGGTCGGTCTCGGCGCGCGCGACGATGCCCAGCAGCCGCACGGCGGAATAGGGCGCGTCGTCGAAGCCGTACCAGGTATCGGCGAAGAAGATGTGGCCCGACATCTCGCCGGCCAGCGGCGCCTTGGTCTCGGCCATCTTGGCCTTGATGAGGGAATGCCCGGTCTTCCACATCAGCGGCTGGCCGCCGGCCTTCGCCACCTCGTCGAACAGCACCTGGGACGCCTTCACGTCGGCGATGATCGTCTCGCCGGGGCGGCGCTTCAGCACGTCGCGGGCCAGCACCACCAGCAGCTGGTCGCCGAACAGGATGTTGCCGCCATTGTCCACCACGCCGATGCGGTCGGCGTCGCCGTCGAAGGCGATGCCCAGGTCGGCGCCGCGCGCCTTCACCTCGGCGATGATCTGCACCAGGTTCTTCGCCACGGTGGGGTCGGGGTGGTGGGCCGGGAAGGTGCCGTCAATCGTGCCGTTGATGACGGTGTGCGTGCCGGGCAGGCGCGCGGCCAGCATCTTGGTGATCTCGGCGCCCGAGCCGTTGCCGGGGTCCCACACGACGTTCAGCGCGCGCTCGCCGCCATCATAGTCCTGCAGCATGCGCGCCACGTAGGCCTCGGCGATGTCCACGCTGCGCTCGCTGCCCTGGGCTTCGGGCACCACGTCGCCGGCGGCGGCCAGGCGGCCGAGCTCCTGGATGTCCTTGCCGAAGAAGGGCTTCCTGCCGAGCATGGACTTGAAGCCGTTGTAGTCCGGCGGGTTGTGGCTGCCCGTCACCATCACCGCGCCATCGGTTTCGAAGTGGTAGGCGGCGAAGTACAGCATGGGCGTCGGGCAGGTGCCGACGCGGATGGCCTCCATGCCGCTCGCCACCAGCCCGGCGACCAGCCGCGCCTCCAGCTCCGGCGAGGACAGGCGCCCATCCCGCCCGACCGCCACCTTGGAGCCGCCGGCGCGCGCGACGATGGAGCCGAAGACGCGGCCGATGGCGAAGGCGTCCTCGCCCGACAGCGTCTTCCCGACGATGCCGCGGATGTCGTATTCGCGCAGCGTCGTCTTCTCGAATTCGTGGCGGAACATCGGGGCGTCCTCTCAGCGGTACTGCGGCAGGAAGGCGCGCACGCCCTCCGCCAGTTCGGGGCGCTTCAGGGCGAAGGCGAGCTGCGCCTCCAGGAAGCCCAGCTTGTCGCCGCAGTCGAAGCGGCGGCCCTCGTAGCGCAGCCCGTGGAAGGGCTGCTGGCCGATCAGCCTGGCCATGCCGTCCGTCAGCTGGATCTCGCCGCCCGCGCCCTTCTCGTGCTTCGCCAGGTGGCCGATCACCTCGGGCATCAGCACGTAGCGGCCGATGACGGTGAGGTTGGAGGGCGCGACCTCGGGCTTCGGCTTCTCGACGAGGCCCGTCACCTCGACGAGGTTGCCCTGCGCGGCGCCGGGCGCGATGACGCCGTAGCGCGAGACGCGCTCCATCGGCACCTCCTCGATCGCCACCACGTTGCCGCCGGTGGCGGCGTAGGCGTCGGCGAGCTGCTTCGTGCAGCTCACCTCGCACATCATCAGGTCATCCGGAAGCAGGATGGCGAAGGGCTCGTCGCCGATGAAATGGCGCGCGCACCAGATGGCGTGGCCCAGGCCGAGCGGCACCTGCTGGCGGGTGGTGAGCACGGAGCCGGGCGGCAGGGCCTGGGCGTGCAGCTCCTCCAGCTCCTTCTGCTTGCCGCGCTCGCGCAGCGTCGCCTCCAGCTCGAAGGCCAGGTCGAACTGCTCGACGATGGCGGTCTTGCCGCGGCCGGTGACGAAGCAGAACTGCTCGATGCCCGCCGCGCGCGCCTCGTCCACCGCGTACTGGATCAGCGGGCGGTCAACGACCGGCAGCAGCTCCTTCGCGACGGTCTTGGTGGCGGGCAGGAAGCGCGTGCCGAGGCCGGCGACGGGCATGACGGCCTTGCGAAGGGGCTTGGGCATCGGGCGTTCTCTCCTCGGGAGGCTCGCCCCGTCCTGCCATGCCCGCCGGGCTTCGCCAAGCGGGGCGGCGCGCCCTCAGCGCGTGGTGGCGCGGGCGAGCTGGAGCGTG
>JBEQBS010000406.1:0-2501 GCA_041639675.1 Rubritepida sp.
GCGCCCGCTCCGCGGGCTTGGCTGCGCGGCGCGCGTAGCTGGCCCTCGGGCCAGCGAAGCCAGTGCGGCCGCGGCGCGCAGAAGCGCGCTCGGCCCGCGAAGCGGGCCGCATGGACCGGTCAAGCAACGATGCCATTCGTATCAGGCCGGCGCGGCCTGCACGATCCGCCCGTCCTCCATCGCCACCACGCGGTCGGCGATGTCGAGGATGCGGGGGTCGTGCGTCACCAGCAGGATGGGCGTGCCCTCGCGCTTCGCCAGGTCGCGCATCAGGTGCACCACCTCCTGGCCGGATTGCTTGTCCAGCGCCGCCGTCGGCTCGTCCGCCAGGACCAGGCCCGGCTTGCCGACCAGGGCGCGCGCCACCGCCACGCGCTGGCGCTGCCCGCCGGACAGCTTGGACGGCACCTTGCCCAGATGGTCCGCCAGCCCCACCGCGCCCAGCATGGCGTCGGCGCGCTGCATGCGCTGCGCTTCGGACAGGCTGCCATCCATCTCCATCGCCAGCGCCACGTTCTGCCGGGCGGACAGGAAGCCCAGCAGGTTGTGGTTCTGGAAGATGAAGCCGATGCGCCGGCGCAGCACCACGCGCGCGGCCTCGCCGGCCCCGCGCAGCTCCTGGCCCAGCACCCGGGCGCTGCCCTCCTGCATGGCGCGCAGCGCGCCGATCAGCGTCAGCAGCGTCGTCTTGCCCGAGCCGGAGGGGCCGGTGAGGATCACGATCTCCCCCGCGCCGATGGAGAGATCCACCTGGCGCAGCACCTCGCGCCGCAGCTCGCCCTCGCCATAGGCGAAGGTGATGCCGCGCAGCTCCACCGGATCAGCGCTCATGCGCCGCCTCCGCCGCGCCGGGCCTCTCGCGGAGAAGCCCCGCCAGGGGCGGCGCCGATGCGCCCGCGGGTCGCGCCGAGGCTTCGCCTTGGCGCGGAGAAGGCCGCCCAGGACGGGCGCCGATGCGCCGCTCGACGCGACGCAGCGCAGCCCATGCCGCTGCGCCCGCCGGTCGCGCCGAGGCTTCGCCTCGGTGCGGAGAAGGCCCCCCAGGACAAGGCAGGGCCCGGCACGCGCGAAGCCGCGTGGCCGCCGCCAATCCGGCGGCTGCCGGAAGGCGCCAGGCGCGCCTGCCTCCGGGGCCCCCGCGGCGTTTTCCGCCGAAGCGCAGCGCCGGCGGAAAATGGCGCGGGGAGCATCAAAACATGTCCGCCGGGTTGGCATCGCGCAGCTTGCGCATCGCCAGCAGCCCCGCCGCCACGCACATGCCGAAGATCAGCGCGAAGACGCCCAGCATCCGCTCGGGATACATGGAGAGCGGCAGGAAGGTGGCGCCCGCCACGAAGTCGTAGAGCAGCCAGGACAGCACCAGCCCCGGCACGAAGCCCACCAGCGCCAGGATGACGGCGGCGCCGACGACGACGCGCGCGAGGTAGCCATTGGAATACCCCATGGCCTTCATCGTGGCGTATTCGCTCAGGTGCCCGGCGATGTCGGCGAACAGGATCTGGTAGACGATCACCATGCCGACCACGAGGCCCATCACCGAGCCGAAGACGAAGATGAAGCCGATGGGCGTGCTGTCCTCCCAGTAGGCGCGCTCCTTCGCCACCAGCTGCGGGTGGGTCAGCACCAGCACGTCGGCCGGCAGCAGGGCGCGCAGCCGGGCCTGGGCGGCGGCCACGTCCTCGCCGGCGCGAAGCTTCAGCGCGACCAGGTCGGTGTTCGACGCCGCGCGGGTGACGAGGCGGCGGAAGTTCACCTCGCTCATCACCGCATTGCCGTCGGCGCCGAAGGAGGGGCCGATCTCCACCAGCCCCACCAGCTGCATCTGCCGGTGGCCGATCTGCACCTCATAGGGGCCGTTGCGCGCGAACAGCGCCGGCAGCGGCCCGAATTCGGGGCGGGAGCGCCGGTCGAAGGCGAAGGTGTCGGGCCGCGTCAGGTCGGCGGCCGCGGCCTCCAGGCCAGGGAAGGCGACGGCGCCGCCGGCGGCGTCCAGGCCGATGAGCTGCACGGCGCGGCGGGAGCCGCCCTCGGGGTTCCGCAGCGTCTGCTGCGCCAGGTAGATGGGCACGGCGCGCTCCACCGCCGGGTCGGCCAGGGCCTGCCAAGCGCGGGCGCGGGGCAGGGGCTCGGGCCGGAAGCTCGCCTGGGTCATCGGGTGCATCAGGAACAGGTCCGCCCGCATGCCCGAGAGCAGGTTGGTGGCGCTGTCGAACAGCGCGCCGCGGAAGCCCAGCTGCATGAAGACCAGCACGGCGGCGAACATGACGCCGGCGATGGCGGTCATCAGCTTGGCGCGGTCCGCCCGCAGCTGCCGCGCTGCCAGGCGCAGCGGCAGCCAGAGGGAGGGCAGCAGGCCAGGGCCGCGGCGGGGCGCGGGCGGCGGTGCGGCCTTTCCATCGCCGCTCCGCGTGCCGTTCCCGTCACCGCTCCGCGTGGCAATCCCATCGCCGCTCCGCGGCGGGGCCTCACCGGAGAGTTCCGGCGCCCAGGGCAGCAGCAGA
>JBEQBS010000407.1:0-2469 GCA_041639675.1 Rubritepida sp.
GACAGCGACCTCGACATCCACTTCGACTTCCGCGTCGCCCTCGCCCTCCGCCAGCTGCTCCACCGCTTCCAGCTCCTCGCCGCGTGCCCGCTGGCTCAACCTCGAGCGCAACAGCGGGTCCCAGGCCGGCCCGAACGGCCGCGGCCAGGCGGCCGACACCTTCCCGCTGGCCGGCTTCGGTGCGGCCTATGACGCCATCTCCCGCGAATGCCCGGCCCCGCGGCGATGAACGCCTTCCAGCCGCACAGCCGCACCCTGCCCGCCCCCGATGGGCTGACCGAGGCGGAGCGCACGCGCATCCTGGCGAAAGCCGCCGCCTTCGCCCCGCCGCCGATGCAGGAGGCCGATGGCCGCCGCGACCTCGTGGGCCTGTCGCGCGAGGAACTCGCCGCGGCGATGGCGGAGATCGGCGAGAAGCCCTTCCGCGCCAAGCAGCTCTGGCACTGGATCTACCACCAGGGCGAACGCGATTTTTCGCGCATGTCCACCATCGCCAAGCCGATGCAGGCCAAGCTGGCAGAGCGCTTCGTGGTCGGCCGCCCTGGCGTGGCCACCGAGCAGACCAGCGCCGATGGCACGCGCAAATGGCTGTTCGAATGGCGCGACGGGCAGAAGGTCGAGACCGTCTACATCCCCGAAAGCGACCGCGGCGCGCTGTGCGTCTCCACCCAGGTGGGCTGCACCCTGTCCTGCGCCTTCTGCCACACCGGGACGCAGAAGCTGGTGCGCAACCTGGGCGCGGCGGAGATCGTCGGCCAGTTCATGGCGGCCCGCGACAGCTACGGCGAATGGCCGACCCCCAAGGGCGAGGAAGGCCGGCGGCTTTCCAACATCGTCGTGATGGGCATGGGCGAGCCGCTCTACAACTACGCCGCCACCGCCAAGGCGCTGGGCATCATCATGGACCATGAGGGCATCGCGCTCTCCCGCCGGCGCATCACGCTCAGCACCTCCGGCGTGGTGCCGATGATGGACCAGTGCGGGGCGGAACTCGGCGTGAACCTCGCCGTCTCCCTGCACGCCGTGCGCGACGATCTGCGCGACGAGCTGGTGCCGCTGAACCGCAAGTACCCGATCAGCGAATTGCTGGCCGCCTGCCGCCGCTATCCGGGCGCCTCCAACGCCCGGCGCATCACCTTCGAATACGTGATGCTGCGCGGCGTGAACGACAGCGAGGCCGAGGCGCATGAGCTGGTGCGCCTGCTGCGCGGCATCCCGGCCAAGGTGAACCTGATCCCCTTCAACCCCTGGCCCGGTTCGCCCTACCGCACCAGCACCATCGAGGCGCAGCACCGCTTCGCCGAGATCCTGAACGCCGCCGGCTATTCCTCGCCGATCCGCCGGCCGCGCGGGCGCGACATCCTGGCCGCCTGCGGCCAGCTGAAGACCGAAAGCGAGCGGGCGAAGCGCGCCGCGGGGGCGTGAGCGCGCGCACGCGCCTGGCCATCGCCGGCACGGTGGTGGCCTGGCTGCCCTTCCTCGCCGTGCTGGCCGTCACCCTGCTGGCCACAGCGCTGGGCTGCGCGCTGGAGGCCGCCGCGCCCTGCCGCCTGCTGGGGCGCGATGTCGGCTTCGTGCTGAGGGCCGCCTTGGACCTCGGCTGGCTGCTGGCCGTGACCTTCCCCTTCATGGTCGTCTCGATCTTCGGCTGGGCGGGCTGGGGGTTCCGGCGCTGGCAGGCGCGGCGATGAGCGCGCCGCTGCCCGTGGGCCTCATGGCGCTGGGCGGCTTCGCCACCGGCTGCGGGATGCGGATGCTGGACCCGCTGCTGCCGATGATCGCGGTGGGCTTCGGCACCACCGTCTCGGCCGCGGCCATCCTGGTGGCGGCCTTCATGCTGCCCTATGGCGCCGGCCAGGTGCTGACCGGCCCGCTGGGCGACCGCTTCGGCAAGATCCGCGTCGCCTCGCTGGCGCTGGTGCTCTACGGCCTGGTGACGATGGGCGCGGTGGTGGCGGACAGCCTGGCCGGCGTGGCGCTGAGCCGCGCGCTGGGCGGGCTGGCGGCCGGCGCCGTCATCCCGCTGCTGATGGCGCATGTGGGCGACGTGGTGCCCTATGAGGGGCGGCAGGCCGCCATCGGCCGCTTCCTGACCGGCAACGTGATGGCGACCATGCTGGCCGGGCCGATCAGCGGCGTGCTGGGGGAACACTTCGGCTGGCGCGGCAGCTTCATCGCCGGCGGCGCGCTGGCGCTGGGGGTGGGGGCGGTGCTGTGGTGGCGGCTGGTGGCCGGCGCCACCCGCCCGCCGGCCAGCGGGCTGAGCGCCGTGGCGGGCTACCTGAAGATGCTGCGCGCGCCCGCCGGGCGGCGGTTGCTGGTGGTGACGTCGCTGAACGGGGCGCTGCTGTTCGGCGGGTCCTTCCCCTTCATCGCCTCCTACCTGATCGAGGATTTCGGGCTGAGCGCGGGCGAGGCCGGGCTGGTGATGGCCGGCTTCGGGGTGGGGGCGCTGGCCTATACCCGGCT
>JBEQBS010000408.1:0-2464 GCA_041639675.1 Rubritepida sp.
ACGGCTGTCCTGGGCGGCGGCATAGCCACGGAAGGCGTGCCAGGCATCACGAAGGCGCCCCATCACCTGCTTCCCTCGCGCGAGAAGCTGGCGAAGGTCACGCTGGGGCGGCGCGCGGCGCTGTTCTCTGCGCCGTGCAGCACTGAAAGCGCGCGGCCCAGTTCTTCCAGCGAGCGGTATTCCACGGTGCGCCCGTCGAAGGTCACGCGCGTGGTGCCACCGGTGAAGGCAGCCGCGAGGACGGCGGCGCGGGTGCCAGCGGGCTGCGCCAGCGCCCAGGCGAGGACGGTCGGGTTCATCACGTCCTCCTTCAGCGAAGCCAGCCGTTGCGGGGCGCGAGCCAGCCGCGTGGGCGTTGGGTGTCAGTCGCGACCTGCGGCGGCGATGGAGGAGCGACATTCCCGCCGGTGGGAATCTCGCCTGCCGGCAGCGACAGCGCATCGGCCATCCGTGCCCAACGCCCGTCACCCCAACCATCCATGCCGAGCGCCGCCGCGGCAGCACGCGCATAGACCCGGCAGTCCAGCGCCTCATTGCGCTCGCGCGTCTTAACCCATTCCAGGCGGCGAAAGCCGTTGCGGCCGGCGCGGGCAACGAACTGCTCCGCTGTGAGCTGGCGGCAGAACTCCTCACCCGCCGCGTGCAGCGGCAGGTGGACAAAGCCGGGCGGGAACGGATCGCCGCTCTCCGCGGTCGGCCGCTCCAGCTTCAGCCAGCCGTAGGTCTCGCCCTTCAGGAAGGACGACCCCACCGGCCAGACCTTCAGCCCGCCCAACTTGCGGCCGTTCCGACGCACCTCCGTGGCCGAAGGCTGGCCGATCGCGGCGCGCAGCCCATCCTGACCCTTCACCGCGATGGCGCGGCCGGCGCCGGCGCGGCGCACGAAGGCGTAGACCTCGGCGGTGGTCATGCCGTCGCCGCTGTCGATCGCCGTCATGGCAAGACCGAGCCGGTGGCCAGAGGCGTGCCGCCAGGTTTCATCCAGCAGGCCGCGCAGTTCGTCCCAAACCGCCGCCTCGAAGGGGTTCCCGACCAGGATGCGGTGCTCGATCAGCCAGGACTGCCGGTCCTGCGCCCAGGCCCAGATGCTGGCCTCGAGCCGATCGCGCTGGACGTCGACGCCGGCCGTCAGCAGCAGCCCCTCGGCGGCGATGGTGCCCGGGGCCCATTCCTCCCGCCGATCATAGAGCCGCTGCCAGTCCGGTGCCTCGCCGCTCTCCTGCCAGGTCTCGCCCAGGACGGTGTTCTTGAAGGTCTTGATGGCGCGGTCGTCGCCCTGCGCCGCCTCCCAATCCCGCACCGCCTGCGACCAGGAGAACCAGCCGACCGGCGAGTAGAGCGCCGAGATGTGGAAGCCGATCGCGTGTGGATCCTGCGGGATGGCGGTGGGGCGCCATTCGCCGCCGGCCAGCATGGCGGTCTTATGCTGCTCGCCGATCGCGCCGTCGCAGGCCTCGCAGAGATAGCGTGCGCTGTCCGGCTCGCCCTTGTCCCAGACCAGCCGCTCGAAGCGAAGCCACTGCATTGCGGCGCAGTGCGGGCACGGTAGAAAGAAGCGCCGCTGGTCGCTTGCCAGATACTCCCGCTCGATGCGCGACAGGCCGGAGATGGTCGGCGTCGAGACCAGCAGCGTCTTGCGACGCCAGCCGAAGGTGCGTGCGCGGGCCTCGGCCAGGGCGACCGGATCACCCTCACCTTCGACGTCGCCGGGATAGGCGTCCACCTCGTCGAGGAACAGGAAGCGGGCCGACATGGAGCGCAGCCCGACCGCGCTGTTGGCGCCGGTCATCACCAACTGGCCGCCGGGGAACTCCTTGCTGAGCTGGCGATTGCCGCTGTCCCGCGAGCGCGCTGGCGCGACCCGCTGCCGGATGGCGGGCGTCTCCTCCACCAGCGGATCGATGCGCTGGTCGGAAAAGCGCTTGGCCAGTTCGGTGGTGGGCTGCACCGCCAGCATGGGGCCCGGCGCGTGATGGATGACGTAGCCAATCCAATTATTGCCGCACTCGGTGCCTCCGACCTGCGCGCCCTTCATAAAGACCACGCGCCGCGCCGGATGTGCGGGCGAGAGCGCGTCCATCACGTCGCGCAAATAGGGCGTCCGGTTGGTGCGCCATGGTCCCGGCTCGGCGCTGCCGCGGGAGCCGAGCATGCGGTGCTTGTCGGCCCAGTCCGAGACCAGCAGGGCCGGCTCGGGCGCCATGCCGTCGCGCCAGGCCTGCAGGATCTCGGCGGCACCGTCGAAGTTGCCGAGCTCGCCGATGATCTGTTCTCCGGTCATCACGCGACCGCCACGCGGACGTCGTTGCGCTCGGCCAGGTGCTGCCGCAGCCGGGCATCCATCAGCGTCTGCAGCCGATGCGCATCGACACCCAGTTCAGCCGCCAGCTCGGCGGCGATGCGGGCCGGCCAGGCGAGGATTGCATCGCGCTCCTCCTTGGCCAGCCGGTGGACGAGCATGAGC
>JBEQBS010000409.1:0-2456 GCA_041639675.1 Rubritepida sp.
ACCAGCCGCAGCGCGCGCCGCGCCTCCTCCGCGCCCATCGGCCGGGCCTTGGCGTAGCGGCGCATGCTGTCCGTGTCGCCGCCGGCGCCGATCATCGGCGTGCCCAGCGCCAGCGCCACGGGGCGCGGCAGGTGCTGGTCGCGCGCCGCCATCGCCGTGGCCAGCGCCAGGTTGGCGCCCGAGCCCTCGCCCGCCATCGCCATGCGCCGCGCATCGAAGCCCAGCGTGGCGGATTGCCGCACCATCCAGCGCCACGCCGACAGCGCATCCTCATGCGCCACCGGGAAGCGGTGCTCCGGCGCCAGCCGGCCCTGGACGGACAGCAGCATCGCCCCCGCCTCGGTGGCCAGGGCCTTCGCCAGCGGCTCGCTCGCGTCCAGCGAGCCGCTGATCCAGGCGCCATTGCCGTAGAACACCACCAGCGGCGGCCGCTCGCCCAGGCCTTCGGGCACGTAGAGCCGCGCCGGCAGCACCTGGCCGAAGGGGGTGGTGATCTCCACCTCCTCGCGTCGGGCCATCGGGTGCCGCGGGCCGGGGTGGCGTTCCTCGGCGATCTGCGCCAGCGTCGCCTGCGCGCGGAAGCGCGGCGGCTCCAGCTGCCCGGCCTCCGTGCCGTTGCGGCGCAGGAAGCCTTCCAGCAGCGCGCGCATCTCCGGATTCGCCTCGCCCGTGGGGTCGGCGTCGGCCCCGCCGCAGGCGGCGAGGGCGAAGGGGGCAGCGAGGAGAATCCGGCGGGACAGCATGGCACGGCCTTGCGGTTCGTGAGGCCGGTGGAACGCCGCGCCGGAAGCGCCGGTTGCGGATCAGGACTCCGCGAGAAAGCCTTGCAACACTTGGATTTGTTCGCCGTTCATCAGGCTCGGCGCATGGCCCGCGCCGCTGATCTCCAGCAGCCGCGCGCCCGGCTTCGCCGCCATGGCGCGCGCATCCGCCGCCGTCAGCAGGTCGCTCTCCGCCCCCCGCACGATCAGCGTCGGCGCCGTGCCCAGCGCCCACGCCGCGGAAAGGTCCGCATCGCCCGGCGGCACTGCGTTGAAGGGCACGGCGATGGCGGGGTCATAGTGCAGCGCCAGCCCGCCCGGCACCTCGCGCACCGAATGCCGCGCCAGGTGCGCGAAGTCGGTGCCCGGGCCGAAGGGCGCATGCACCCGCGCCAGATAGGCTTCCACCGCCGCGAGATCCGTGAACACGGATGGCGCGGCGGCGAGGTAGGCGCCGATCCGTGCCAGGGCTTCCGCGGGGATGCGGGCGCCGACATCGTTGAGCACCAACCGGCGGATCGGGTTGCCGGCGCCGGCCGCCACCAGCATGCCGCAGATGCCGCCCAGCGACGTGCCCACCCAGTCCACCGGCCCATCCAGCCGCGCCAGCAGGTGCGCCAGCGCGACGACATAGGAGGGCGGCTGGTAGAGCGCGGCATCGGGCAGCCAGTCGGAAGCGCCGCGCCCCGGCAGGTCCGGGCAGATCACCCGCCGCCCCTGCCCTGCCAGCGCCTGGGCCAGCGCGTCGAAGTCGCGGCCGTTGCGGGTCAGCCCGTGCACGCACAGCACGGGCGCGCCATCCTCCGGCCCCCATTCCACCCAGGCCAGGCGGTGGAAGCGCCCGGCCAGCAGGTAGGAGCAGGCGCCGCGCCGCATCACTCGGCGGCCTGCTTGGCGGGGTTGCCCTGGGCAGCGGCGATTTCGGCATCCGTCATGCCCAGCATGCCCTTCAGCACCTGGTCATTGTGCTGGCCCAGCACCGGCGGCGGCACTGGGTAATCGGCCGGGGTGGCGGAGAGCTTCACCGGGTTCGCCGTCACCTGGATCTCCGCGCCGCTCGCGTGCGGCAGCGTCATCACCATGCCGCGCGCCTGGACGTGCGGATCAGCGAAGACCTGCTCCAGCGTGTTGATCGGGCCGCAGCCGATC
Source organism: Rubritepida sp. (assembly GCA_041639675.1). GTDB lineage: Bacteria > Pseudomonadota > Alphaproteobacteria > Acetobacterales > Acetobacteraceae > Roseococcus. Next base: position 1,911 of record JBEQBS010000409.1, read on the forward strand.
TTCTTCGCCTCCAGCGCCTCCACCCATTCGGCGGTGGTGCGGCCCTGCATCACCGGCGTCAGCGTCCGCGTCACCAGGTCGCGGTTCTGCACGCGCTTGGCGTTGGTCTGGAAGCGCTCATCCTCCAGCAGGTGGGCGCAGCCGAAGCTTTCGCAGAACCGGGCGAAGGTGGGGTCGTTGCCGACGGCCAGGATGATGTAGCCGTCCTTCGTCGGGAATTCCTGGTAGGGGCTGATGTTGGGGTGCTGGTTGCCCAGGCGCGGCGGGTTCTCCTTCGTCGCCAGGAAGTTCATCCCCTGGTTCGCCAGCCAGGCCACGTGGGTGTCCAGCATGCCGATATCCACCTGCTGGCCCTCGCCGGTGCTGTTGCGGTGGTTCACCGCCGCCAGGATGCCGATGCAGCCGTAGAGGCCGGCGAAGAGGTCCGCCACCGGGATGCCGACCTTCTGCGGGGAGCCGCCCGGCTCGCCGGTCAGCGACATGACGCCGCCCATCGCCTGGATCAGCGCGTCGTAGCCGGGGCGCGGCGCATAGGGGCCGGTCTGC
>JBEQBS010000410.1:0-2388 GCA_041639675.1 Rubritepida sp.
GCCGCGCCAGCCCGGCCGCGCGGGCCGCCAGCGCGGCCTCCCCCATCTCCCGCAGCGCGGCGCGCAGCGAATCGAGCCCCGCCACCCCGTCATCCACCAGGCGCGAGACGGCGAGCGCCATCTCCAGCGCCGGCATGGCGAAGGGGTCGCCCTCGGCCTCCTGGCGGAAGCGGCGGGCGAGGGTGGGGAGGTCGGGCGTGCTCACCCCGCCAGCCTAGCAAGGCTTCGCGCCGTTTCTATCGCAATGCAGCATGGCAGGCGCCGAATTGTGCGCTTGCCGCAAAACCCATGCCATGTGCAGGATGTTGGGGCGTGACGCTGCGCCAGCGGGGCGCCCAGGGGAACCCCAGCCAGCATGGCCGCCGGCCGATTTCGACGCTTCCTGTCCTCCCGCCGTGGCCCCGGACTGCGGGCGCTGCATGCGCTGGCCATCCTGTCCCTGCTGGTGCCGGCCCTGGTGCTGGGCGCCCACGCCGCCGCCTCCTGGCGCGAGCAGGAGCGGCTGGCGCGCGAGCGGCTGGACCGCGCGGCGGGGCTGCTGCACGAGCACGCGACGCGCGTCTTCGACACCTTCGAGCTGCTGGCCTCCTATGCCGACGAGCTGACGGCGGGCCTGTCCCCCACCGGCATCCGCAACGACGAGGGCGAGATCAACGCCCGCCTGCTGCGCTACAAGGAGGCGCTGCCGCAGGTGCAGGATGTCTGGCTGCTGGATGGCGAGGGGCGGGCGCTGGTCTCCGCCAACGTCTTCCCGATGCCGCCGGGCCTGGACCTGTCGGACCGCGACTATTTCCACCGCCTGCGCGACGGTGCGCCGGAGCCCTTCATCTCCGACGTGCTGCGCGGGCGCGCGCAGGCGCAGACGCGCTTCTTCCAGTTCGCCCGCCGCTTCACCTCCGATGGGGCCGGGCGGTTCCGCGGCGTCGTCGCCATCTCCGTGCAGCCGGAATACTTCCGGGACTGGTTCGCCCGCGTCGGCGCGCTGGGCCTCTCCTCCGCCGCCCTGGTGCGCGAGGACGGCTACATCCTCGCCCGCTTCCCGCCCCTGCCCGATGGCCGCTCCCGCCAGGTGCCGGGCGGCGGCTTCGGGGCCGCGGTGGCGGCGCGCAGCGAGGCCGGGACCTACCAGGGCGTCTCCGCCGCCACGGGCGAGACGGTGACGCTCGCCTATCGCCGCCTGCCGGGCCACACCGCCTACGTCATCGTGGGCATGGAGCGCGCGGTGCCGCGGCGCGCCTGGCTGCGCGGGCTGGTGCTGCCGTTGGGGCTGGGCATCCCCGCCGCCCTGGCGCTCTTCGCCCTCACCCAGGTGGCGCTGGCGCAGGCGCGGCGGGAAGGCGCGGCGCTGGACGCACTGCGGGAGGCCGAGGCGGCGCGGCGGGCGGCGGATGCGCGCTACCGCGCCTATTTCGCCAATGCCTCCGAGGGGCTCTTCGTCATCGCCGTGCGCGGGCCGGACGACTTCGCCATCGAGGAGCTGAGCCCGGCCAACGAGGCCATCAGCGGCCTGTCCTCCGCCGCCACCGCCGGGCGGGCGCTGCACGAGGTCCTGCCGGCGGCGGCGGCCGACCGGCTGGCGGCGCGCTTCGCCGCCTGCGTCGCCCGCGGCGCGCCCATCACCTACGAGGACGAGCTGGAGGTGCCCGCCGGGCGGCGGCGCTTCGAAAGCAGCATCGCCCCCATCACGGATGAATCCGGGCGCATCACCCACCTCATCGGCGCCTCGCGCGACGTGACGGAGCGCCGCCACCTGGAGGCGCGCCTGCGGCAGAGCGAGAAGCTGGAGGCGCTGGGCCAGATGAGCGCCGGCGTGGCGCATGACTTCAACAACATCCTCCAGGTGGTGGTGGGCAACCTGGACATGCTGCGCCGCGCGCCCGAGGCCCGGCGGGAAAGGCTGATCGGCAACGCCCTGCTGGCCGCCGAGCAGGGCAGCCGCATCACCTCCCAGCTGCTCGCCTTCAGCCGCCGCCAGCCGCTGCGCCCCGAGCCCACCGAGCTGAACGCCCTGCTGGCGGGGATGGAGGACATGCTCGCGCGCTCGCTGCGCGCCGACATCCGCCTGGCGCTGGAGCCCGCGCCCGGCCCCGCCTGGGTGGAGCTGGACGCCGCGCAGATGCAGACGGCCCTCATCAACCTTTCCGTCAATGCGCGCGACGCCATGCCGCGCGGCGGGACGCTCTCCATCCGGCTGCGGCAGGAGGGCGGCGAGGTGGCGCTGGAGGTGGCCGACACCGGCGAGGGCATGCCGCCCGAGGTGCTGGCCCGGCTGGGCGAGCCCTTCTTCACCACCAAGCGCGACAGCGGCCGCGGCACCGGGCTGGGGCTGGCCCAGGTCTTCGGCTTCGTGCAGCAATCCGGCGGGCGGGTGGAGGCGCGCAGCACCAG
>JBEQBS010000411.1:0-2435 GCA_041639675.1 Rubritepida sp.
ATCTGAAGGCGCCGGGATGGAATGGGCGCGCAGGTGCCCGGCCACGCGGCAGAAGGCATCCATGTAGGCCTCGGTGGGGGTCTGCATCAGCAGCGCGGGCACTGGCCCGCCCAGCAGCCGCGCGTAGCGCTTGGAGGCATCGCCCGGCAGCGCCTCCTGCCGCGCCGCGGCGAAGCCGGCGCGCGCCAGCAGGGCGCTCACCATGCGCGCGCCTCCCAGCCCGTCAGCGTGGCGCGGCGCGCATCGCCCCCCAGCGGCTCCAGCGCCACGCGCAGCGCGCCGCCCGGCGCCAGGGCGCCCAGCCGGCCGGGCCATTCCACCAGGGCGATGCCGGCCAGCGCCTCCTCCCACCCCAGCTCGTGCAGGGCATCGGGGCCATCCAGGCGATACAGGTCGAAGTGATGCGCCACCATGCCGCCGGGCATGTCATAGGTCTGGACCAGGGTGAAGGTGGGGCTGGGCACTTCCAGCGCGGGGTCGCCGGCCAGGGCCCGCAGCACGGCCCGCGCCAGGGCGGACTTGCCGGCGCCCAGCGGGCCTTCCAGCAGCACGGCATCGCCCGGCCGCAGCGCCCGGGCCAGCCGCGCGCCCAGCGCCGCCGTCGCGCCCTCATCCTCCAGGGTCATCTCCATGCCGCGCTTGTGCCACGCCCTGGACGCGATGGGCAAAGCCGTGCCATCCGCCGGCGCATGAGCCAGATCATCGAGACGGACGTCTGCATCATCGGCGCCGGCCCCTGCGGCCTCTTCGCGGTGTTCGAATGCGGCATGCTGAAGATGCGCGCCGTGGTGGTGGACACGCTGGAGGAGATCGGCGGCCAATGCGCCGCCCTGTACCCGGAGAAGCCGATCTTCGACATCCCGGCCCATCCGCAGATCGCGGGTGCCGCGCTGATCGAGCGCCTGGCCGTGCAGGCCCTGCCCTTCTCCCCCACCTACCTGCTGGGCCAGCGCGTCGAGGCGCTGGCGGGCGAGGCCGGGGCCTTCGCGCTGCGCACCAGCGCCGGGAACGACATCCGCTGCAAGGCGGTGATCCTGGCCGCCGGCGCCGGCGCCTTCGGCCCCAACCGCCCGCCCCTGGCGAACCTGCCCGCCTTCGAGGCGACGGGCGCCGTGCGCTACATGGTCACGCGGCGCGAGGAGTTCCGCGGCAAGCGCGTGGTGATCGCCGGCGGCGGCGATTCGGCGGTGGACTGGGCGCTGAGCCTGAAGGACATCGCCCATGTCACCATGGTCCATCGCCGCGACAAGTTCCGCGCCGCGCCCGAATCCGCCCGTCAGCTGGCGGAGGCCGCGGCGAAGGGGGAGCTGGAGATGGCCATCCCCTACCAGCTGCATGCCCTCGACGGCGCGGATGGCCGGCTGGACGCCGTGGTGCTGGCGACCCTGAAGGGCGAGGAGAAGCGCGTGGCGGCCGACCACCTGCTGGCCTTCTTCGGCCTCTCGATGGAACTCGGCCCCATCGCGGAATGGGGGCTGGGGATCGAGCACAAGCATGTGCGCGTGGAACCCGCCACCTGCGAGACCAACATCCCCGGCGTGCACGCCATCGGCGACGTCGCCACCTATCCCGGCAAGCTGAAGCTGATCCTGCAAGGCTTCAGCGAGGCGGCGATGGCGGCCCACGCCATCCACCCCCGCGTCTTCCCCGGCGAGGCGCTGCACTTCGAATACAGCACCAGCAAGGGCGTCCCCGCCGCGTGAGGGAGGACAGCCCGTCCGCCGAGCGCAACCGCGAGCCCATCGCGGCGGCGCTGGCCCCGCTGCTGCCCACGCGCGGCACCGTGCTGGAAATCGCCAGCGGCACCGGCCAGCACGCCTGGCACCTGGCGCGGCGCTTCCCCGCGCTGCGCTGGCAGCCCAGCGAGGCCGACCCCGAGGCGCTGCCCGCCATCGCCGCCCGCCCGCCCCTGCCCAACCTGCTGCCACCCCTGCGGCTGGACGTGCTGGCCGATGCCCTGCCCGCGGCGGATGCGACGCTGTGCGTGAACCTGCTGCACATCGCGCCCTGGGCCGTGACGCAGGCGCTGCTGGCCAGGGCGCCGGGCGCGCTGCTGCTGATCTACGGCCCCTTCCTGCGCGCGGACCGGCCCACCGCCCCCTCCAACCTCGCCTTCGACGCCGATCTGCGCGCCCGGAACCCCGCGTGGGGCCTGCGCGCGCTGGAGGCGGTGGCGGTGGAGGCCGCGCGCCACGGCTGGTCCGCGCCCGCCGTCACGGAGATGCCGGCCAACAACCTGCTGCTGGCCTTGCGCCGCTGACCCTTGCGCCGCTTGGGCGCGAGGCCATACCGGCGGGATGACCGACCGCATCGCCATCATCGGCGCCGGCCTGGCGGGCATCGCTGCCGCCCGCACCCTGCGCGCCGCCGGCTGCGCCGTGCGCCTGCTGGACAAGGGCCGCGCCCCCGGCGGGCGCCTCGCCACCCGCCGCGCC
>JBEQBS010000412.1:0-2424 GCA_041639675.1 Rubritepida sp.
ATCCAGCGTCATGAAAATCGCACCTGCAGCGCAGGGCTGGCGGCACGGGTGCGGCAAGCGAGCAACCAGCCCGCGGCCACGTCGTCCTCGTCGAGCACCGAACTGTCCAGGCGCTGCACCTCGCCGGCCTGCAGGCGGCACATGCACGAGGCGCATTCGCCGACGCGGCAGGCGTGCGGCGCTGGCAGTCCGGCGCGCAGCATGGCGGACAGCAGAAGTTCGCCGGCACGCACCGGCACGGCGTGGGTCTGGCCTTTCATCAGGACCGTGAGCAGCGCCTCGGGGCCATCACCTGCGGCTTCCTCGCTCGCACCTTCCACGGCGGCGCCGAAGTCCTCCCGGTGCACACGCTGGGCATCGAACCCGGCGACCTGGAGACTGGCGCCCACGGCGTGCATGAAGGGTTCCGGACCGCACATGTAGGCGTCGGCCTGGTCCAGCCCCTGCGCCTGCGCCACCAGAACGGCCTGCGTAGGAAGGCCCTGCTCGGCGTCATACCAGTGGACGATCTCCAGGCGCCCCGCAGCGGCATCCTGCAACGCCTGCAACTCGGCCAACAGCATGGCCGTGGCCCGGTCGCGGTTGGCGTAGAAGAGCCGCACGCGCGCCGCACCGCGCGCCAGCGCCTCGCGAGCCAGCGCGAACACCGGTGCGATGCCGCTGCCGCCGGCGTACAGCAGCAGCGGCTGCCCGGGCCGCGCCAGGGTGAAGTGCCCGGCGGGGGGAAGAACCTGCAACTGCAGGCCCGGCCGGGCGTTGTCGCACAGCCAGTTCGAGACGCGGCCGCCGGCAACGCGGCGCACCAGCACGCTGATCGGCTGCCCTGTCACGGGCTCGCTGGTGATCGAGTAGCAGCGCCAGTGCTCGTCGCCCTGCACTTCGACCGCCAGCGTCAGGTACTGGCCCGGCTGGAACGTGAACTTCGGCTGCTGCTCATCGTCCACGCGCAGGCTGAGCAGGATGGCGTCGCTCCCCTGGGCCGTGACGTCGGTGATGGTGAGGGATTGCGCCCGCTTCGCCATTGACGCCGCCTTCAGAGGAAGAACGAGTTGTTGCCCTGGGGGCGGTCGCTGTCGATCAGATTGACCTGCTTGAGCACGATGCTCAGGCCAGCTTCCGTCTCGCGCAGAACGAAACCATTCCAGCCCGCCAGCACGCGGCCGTGGCCCTCGCGCGACTCGACCAGCGTGAAGCTGTAGCGCGCACGCCATTCGTCCGAGCGCCCTGGGCTCGCCCACACCTCGAGTCCGCTGAACTGGCGAGCGGTACGAGAGGTCGGGAACTGCGAGAAGGCCAGCCCCGTTCCCAGCCGCGTCACCCGGTCCAGGAGGCGGCGCCTGTCGTGGAATTCCAGCGTGACGCTGCATCTCGGGTCCGGAGCGGGCGAGACAGCAGGAATCCAGTAGGCGCATTCTTCGGCGAACAGTGCCAGCCACTGGACGTATGCGTCCTGCGTGAGCGCCCCCTGGTCCAGCAGCCTCGCCTCCACGGTCAGCATTCGGACGATGTCGCGCTCACGCGCCGCCTCGACGGTGCCGGGCTCGCGCACCACCGCCCGGGCCAGGTCGGCGGAGACGTCCACCAGCCAGTCGTAGAACGATGCGACCACATACAGCGATGGCGGTTGATGGCGGTACCCTTGCCGCCCAGCGGCGGGTTGCTGCGTCGCTGTGCTCATGCCAGCCTCCCCTTGTCCATGCGCAGCGTTGGCTCTGCCTGCATCAGGCGCTTCCACTGCGCGTAGTAGTTGCGCATGTGCAGGTCGGTGGTCACCGGTCCGCGGATGATTCCGTCCTCGACCGGCACGTCTTTGCCGGACTCGTGGTGCCGGCTCATGTCGACCCACTCGTCCTCGGGGCTGTTGCACAACCCGCGCTGGCACTCCTCGAAGTTGGCGGCGTCGTCCATCTCGCCCATCACCGGGAAATCCTCCTGGGTGCGCAAGCGCATGGTGTTCACCTCCGGATCGGCATCCTTGCGCTGCGTCGCGTACCAGTGCACGCCCGTGGAGGCGACGGCCAGCGGCTGGATCACCTGCACCTGGTTGCCGATCAAGGCCAGGTTGGGAAAGATGTTGAGGTTCATCCCCGCGCCGACGGTGGTGTCGAGCACCTGCTGCGCCTGGTCCCCGTAGATGCTCGCCACGTGATCCTCGTAGGGCTCGCGTCCGGGCTGCGGGCGCTGCAGGCGCCAGGCCGATTCGCCGTGCATCTCCGGGCGCTGGTCGATCACGGTGTGGCCGTTGTCCAGCGCGCTGTTGGTCATCTTGGAGCGATCGGCATCGGCGAAGTAGGCCATGTCGCCGCCGCCATAGCGCGCGTTCGTCATGACCAGCAGCGACTGGTGCGAGAAGGGGACGTGGTAGCCGTCGCCGGCGTTGTCCCAGATCAGCTTCCAGTTGCAGGCCAGGTGAAAGCGCTGCAC
>JBEQBS010000413.1:0-2387 GCA_041639675.1 Rubritepida sp.
TGCTCTTCCGATCTCAGCAGCAACATTGCGGCATTCACATAGAACGTGTCGAGCGCGAGGACGCGGTCCTGGGCGCGCGGCCCCCAAAGCAGGCGCAGCGCCGCGCAGCACATCGCCACGGCCAGCATGACCTGGGCGGCCAGGACGGACCAGCCGAGCAGTGCCGCGCTCATTCGAAGATCTCCATCAGCCTTCGCTCCCACTTGTCCTTGATCGTGCGGACCCAGGTCTCCTCATCCACGAGGTCGAGCACATGCAGCAGCATCAGCCCCCGCTGCGCGTCGTAGTCTGCCCACACGGTGCCGGGGGTCGCCGTCAGGATGCAGGCCAGCGCCGACAACCCGTAAGCATTTCGCATGTCGAGCGGGATGAGGACGAAGCCTGAGCGCCGCGCACCCGGCTCGCGTGGCTGCAGGATGATGCGCGCGACCGCGTTGTTGGAGCGCACGACCTCCAGCAGGACGTCGCGGAGCAGCCCCGGCAGCGGACGAAGCCGGCCCAACCGTCCCTTCGGCATACGCAGCGCGGCCAGCACGCCGGAGGCTGCGACCGCCAACGCCACTCCGAGCAGGAGGGCGCCCGGCGAGGTGCTCTCCACCAGCAGCAGCCAGAGCAGGAGGAAGGTGAGCGCCAGAAGTGGATAAGGGAGGAGACGCGTCATGGCCGCCCCTCCCGCAAGGCGGTGGTGGAGCCTAGGACGCCATCGAGGTAGATCCCGGGCGCGTGCAGGGACTGGGCGGCAGCCAGCATGAAGTCCATCACCGGCCCCGCCGCGACGGTCAGGCCCACGCAGAGGCCAAGCAGCAGCCCGATCGGCGCGAGTTCCAGCAAGCTCACCCGCGGCACCGCGGCCGGGGGGGACGCCCAGAACACATCGATCCCCATCCGCACCATCGCCACCAGGGTCGCAAGGCCCGACAGCACGAGCGCGGCGATGAGCACCCAGCTGGCGGCAGGGACGGGCGCGCCGGCCGGGCCGAGCAGCGGCGCCATCATCGCGAACTTGGCGAGGAAGCCGGAGAGGGGCGGCAGGCCCGACAGCAGCAGCGCACAGGCCATGAAGGCGAGGCCCAGGATCGCGACGATCGCGGGGATGGCCACGCCCACCTCCTCCGGCTCCAGGGCATCTTCCTTCTCCTCGCCGGTGCCGAAGGCCTCCCGCGTCACCGCCAGCACATCGGCGCCCACGTCGCGCCCGCGCTCCACCAGTTCGATCAGCAGGAACAACGTGGCGAGGGCCAGGACGGAGCTGGCCAGATAGAACAGCGCGCCGCCCGTCACCGCCTGGCCACCGGAACCGACCGCAGCCAGCAGCGTGCCGGAGGAGACGAGCACGCTCGCCCCCGCGAGCCGCGGCAGGTTCTGCGCCGCCAGCACCGCCACCGAGCCGAAGGCAATCGTCACCAGGCCGCCGGCCAGCAGCACCTGCCCGCCGAAGCCGGCCGAGGCGCCGGCCTCGTCGCCGAACAGCAGCAGCCAGACGCGCAGCACCGCGTAGACGCCCACCTTGCTGAGGATGGACAGAATGGCCGCCGCGGGGGCCGTCGCCGCCGCATAGGTCCCCGGCAGCCAAAACCCGAGTGGCCAGACGGCGGCCTTGATCAGGAAGGCGATGCCCATCACGGCGAGACCGGCCTCCAGCAGCGCGCGGTCCGCCTCGGCCACGTCGCGCATGCGGGCGGCGAGGTCGGCCATGCTGAGCGTGCCGGAGATGCCGTAGATGACGCTCACGCCGATCAGGAACAGAAGAGAGGCGACGAGGTTGATGACGATGTAGTGCAGCCCCGCCCGCACGCGCGCCGTCCCCGAGCCATGCAGCGCGAGGCCGTAGGAGGCCGCGAGCATCACCTCGAAGAAGACGAAGAGGTTGAACAGGTCGCCGGTGAGGAAGGCGCCGTTCAGGCCCATCAGCTGAAACTGCAGCAGCGGGTGGAAATGTGCCCCCGCGCGGTCCCACCGCGCGAGCGACGACACGAAGGCCGCGAGGCCCAGCACGGCGACGAGCGCCAACATGAGCGAGGAGAGGCGGTCCTGCACCAGGACGATGCCGAACATCGCCGGCCAGTCGCCAAGGCGATAGATCCGCACCTCGGGCGCCCCGGCCGTGCCGAGCAGTAGGGCGGCGAAGGCCAGGAGCAGGACGGTCGAGGTGAAGCCCATGACCACGACCGTCCGCCGCCGGCGGTCCCCGGCCAGGATCATGGCGGCGCCGGCCAGCATCGGCACCAGGATTGGCGCGATGACCAGGTGGTCGGTCCAGGCGCTCATCGCTCGCGCTCCCGGGGCACCAAGAGGCGCTGATTCGCGCCGTAGCGGCTACCGGCACACCGACGACCGTGGTGATTGTTGGCGGGAGCGCGGTGACGATGTCGCGCTGGCTCGATGAC
>JBEQBS010000414.1:0-2379 GCA_041639675.1 Rubritepida sp.
CGCAGGATCTCCGGCCGCGGCGCCTCGGGCGCGCCGCCGAGCCGGGCATTGGCCGCGTTGTCCTGCTGGCGGGCGGAGCCGCGCTCGAAGATCAGCTCGCCCTGGTTGGGCACCACGGCGCCGCCGGGGCTGTCGGGCCGCACCTTGAAGGGGCGGCCATCGGCCTCGATCACCGGCACGCCGCGCGGCCCCCATTGCCCCACCAGCCAGATGATGACGGCGGCCAGCGCCACCGAGGCCAGCAGCCCGCCGCCGATCATCAGCACCCGCGGCGGGATGGCGCCCAGGATGGGCTTCTGCTTCTCCTGCGGGCGCACCCGCCAGGACGCGATGACGGCGTCGCTCATTCCCCGAAGACTCCCCCTAACGCAGCTCCTCCGTCGGCGTGACCCCCATCACGCCGAGGCCGGACCGGATGACCGCCGCCATGGCCCCGACCAGCGCCAGCCGCGCCCGGGTCCCCGCCGGGTCGGCCTCCTGGATGAAGCGCAGGGCGGCATCCTCCTTGCCCTTGTTCCACAATAGATGAAAATCCCCCGCCAAGTCACTCAGGAAGAACGCGACGCGATGCGGCTCGCGTGAGGCCGCCGCCCCCTCCACCACCCGCGGCCAGGCGGCGATGCGGCGGATCAGCGCCAGCTCGGCGGCGTCCTTCAGCGGCGAAAGGTCGGCATCCGCCAGGTCCTGCGGGTCGCCGGCGGCGCGCAGCACCGAGCGCGCGCGGGCATGGGCGTACTGCACGTAGAAGACCGGGTTGTCCCGGCTCTGCTGCACGACGAGGTCGAGGTCGAACTCCATCTGCGCGTCGCTCTTGCGCGTCAGCATGGTGAAGCGCACCGCGTCCTTGCCCACCTCCTCGATCAGGTCGGCGAGCGTCACGTAGGTGCCGGCGCGCTTGGACATGCGCACCGGCTGGCCATCCTTCACCACATGCACGATCTGCGCCAGCACCACCTCCAGCGGCACCCGCCGGCCGGACAGCGCGGCGACGGCGGCCTGCATGCGGCGCACATAGCCGCCATGGTCGGCGCCCCAGACATGCAGCAGCGCATCGAAGCCGCGCTCCAGCTTGTGCAGGTGGTTGGCGATGTCGTTGGCGAAATAGGTGCCCGTGCCGTCGGATTTCCGCAGCGGGCGGTCCACCTCGTCGCCGAAATCGGTGGCGCGGAACAGGGTCTGCTCGCGCGGCTCCCAATCCTCCGGCGTCTTGCCCTTGGGGGGCTCCAGCACGCCGCGATAGATCAGGCCCTGGCCATCCAGCACGCGCTCGGCCGCCTCCAGCTTGCCGGCCTCGATCAGCGCGGCCTCGCTGACGAAGACATCGTGCGAGACGCCCAGCGCGGCCAGGTCGTTCCTGATCTCCGCCATCATCGCCGCCACGGCGAAGCGGCGGATCAGGGCCAGGTTCTCCGGCGTCGGCTCCAGCAGGGCCGGGCCATGGGCGGCCGCCAGTGCCTGCCCGACCGGGATGAGGTAATGCCCGCCATATTGCAGCGTGGTGCCGAAGCGCGCTTCCACCGCCGCCTTGCGCGCGGCCTCGTCGGCGCCCTCCGCCCAGATGCCCGTGGCCGGCAGGGCTTCGAGGTAGCGCCAGAACGCCGCCCAGGCCAGCGCCTGCACCTGCGCCCCGGCATCGTTGACGTAGTATTCCTTCGTCACCTCATGCCCGGCCTTGGCCAGCAGCGCGGCCAGCGCGTCGCCCACCACCGCGCCGCGGCAATGGCCGACATGCATCGGCCCGGTGGGGTTGGCGCTGACATATTCCAGGTTCACCCGCCCCGGCTTGGGCGCGCCGTCGCCATAGCGCTCGCCCGCGCGCAGCACGGCGGGGACCACGGCGCGCAGGAAGCCCTCCTCCAGCCGGATATTGACGAAGCCCGGCCCGGCGGGGGTGGCCTCGCTCACCTCCGGAAGGGCGGCCAGCGCCTCGGCCAGTTGCGCCGCCAGCTTCGGCGGGGGCAGCTTCGCGGCCTTGCCCACCACCAGCGCGGCGTTGGTGGCCATGTCGCCATGGGCGGGATCGCGCGGGGGTTCCATCACCACCTTGGCGAAGGCGTCCTCCGGCAGCTCGGGCAGGAGGCGGCGCAGCGCCTCCACGGCGAGGACGCGGAGATGGGCGAAGATGTCGTCGGTCATGGCCGCGGGGGTTTGGGGCGCGCGGGGCGCGATGGCAAGCCGGGCCGCGCGGCGCAACGCCGCAGGCGAGCGCCGGCCAGCCCAGGACCAAATCCAACCCCCCGCACGAGAGGCGCCACGCCGCAGGCGAGCGCCGGCCAGCCGGCACCGCCAGCGCAAGACCGCACCCGCGCCCCCAGGATGCGCGCGCACGGCGCGCGCCGCGCCCCTTCAGGGGGCCGAAGCCAAGCAACTGTCTTGTGT
>JBEQBS010000415.1:0-2332 GCA_041639675.1 Rubritepida sp.
CGTCGCCCCCCTGCCCCCGCTTTCCCCGGCGCCCGTCGCCGCCCAGCCCATCCCGCGCGCCGCCACCGCCTCGCGCGAGTTGCGGATGACCCTGCGCGAGCTGGGCCAGCAGGGGCCGATGCAGCTGCGCGGCACGGCGGACCTGCAAGGCGTGCTGTTCGGCATCCGGCGCGACGAGGTGGTGACGGAGGGCCGCCTGTCGCTCACCGGCGGCGCCTCCTCCGCACTGCTGCCCTCGCTGTCGCAGATCGCGGTGACGCTGAACGAGCAGCCGGTGGGCCAGCTCACGCCCGATCCCTCGCGCCCCGCCTTCGGCCCGCTGGACTTCCCGCTGGACCCCATCGCCTTCACCGACCTCAACCGGCTGAACTTCCGCTTCACCGGCCGCTACGCCGTGGAGTGCAACGACCCGCTTTCCGGCCTGCTCTGGGCCACCATCGCCGAGCAGTCCACGGTGACGCTGCGGCTGGAGCGCCTGCCGCCGGTGCGCGACCTCGCGCGCCTGCCCGAGCCGCTCTTCGACGCGCGCGACCTGCGCGCCGCCCTGCGCCTGCCGGTGGTGATCGCCGAGAACACGGGCCCCGGCGGGCTGCGCGCCGCGGCCATCGCTTCCTCCTGGTTCGCGGTGCAGGCCGGCTACCGCGGCGCCCGCTTCCCGGTGGAGCGCGCGATCCCGCAGCGCGGCGACGCGCTGGTGCTGGCCATCGGCGCCGAGGTGCCGGCCGATCTCGGCCTTCCGCGCATCGAGGGCGCGACGCTGGCCATGCTGCCCAACCCCAACGACCCCTTCGGCACGCTGCTGGTGGTGGCCGGCCGCACCGAGGCCGAGGCGGCGCAGGCCGCCACCGGGCTGGCCATCGCCCAGGCCGGGCTGGCCGGGCCTTCCGCCCTGGTGGCCAATGCGCAGCCGGCGCCGCGCCAGCCGCATGACGCGCCGCTCTGGCTGCCGCCGGGCCGGCGCACCGAGATCGGCGCGCTGCTCCCGGCCGAGGAGCTCCAGGCCTTCGGCTTCCAGCCCGGCCCCATCCGCGTGCCCCTGCGCACCGCGCCCGACCTCTACACCTGGCGCAACCGCGGCATCCCGGTCAGCCTCGCCTGGCGCGCCCCGCCGGGGCCGGTGGCGGATGTGGCGGTGTCGCGCTTCGATGCGCTGGTCTCGGGCTCCTACCTGCGCTCCTTCCCGCTGGGCGAGCCGGAGCGGGCGTGGTGGTGGGACTGGGTGCTGCGCCAGCTCGGCCCCTCGGCCGACCTGCGGCGGGGCAGGCTGTCCATCCCCACCTACGCCCTGCTGGGGCGCGAGGAGCTGGAGCTGCGCTTCGACATGCGCCCGCTCAACCGCGGCGACTGCGTGGCGGTGCCCGGCGAGATCCGCGCCGCGCTCGACCCCAGCTCCGCCGTGGACCTGCGTTCCGCCCATCGCTACGCGCGGCTGCCCAACCTGGGCTTCTTCGCCTCCTCCGGCTTCCCCTTCACCCGCATGGCGGACCTGTCCGAGACCACCGCCATCCTGCCCGACCGGCCGAATGCGGTGGAGACGGGCGCCTTCCTGGACCTCGTCGGCGGCCTGTCCGCGCAGGTCGGGCTGGCGGCCACCGGCCTCCAGGTGGCCGGCCCCGGCGGGCTCCAGGCGGCCTCGGGGCGGGAACTGCTGGTGATCGGCACGCTGGGCCGCCAGCCGGCGCTGGCCACGGCGCTGCGCGACACCCCGCTGCGGCTGGAGGGCGAGCGGCTGACGCTCGCCCTGCCCGGCTCGCTGAACGGGCTGCGCGCCCTGCTGACCGACGCGCCGGGCAATGACGAGCGCAACCGCGCCACCCTGCACCTGGCCAGCCAGGGCGAGGGCATGGGCGCGCTGGTCGGCGCGCAGAGCCCCTTCAGCCGCTCGCGCTCCGTGCTCGTGCTCACCGGCGCCACCCCGGCCGCGTTGACGGAGGTGGTGACGGCGCTGCTGGACCCCGCGCGGGTGGCGCAGATCCAGGGCGACCTCTCGGTCTTCTCCGGCGGGCGCATCGCCGCCTTCCGCACCGGCGGCACCTTCGGCGTGGGCGACCTGCCCTGGTGGCTGGTGCCGCAGGCCTGGGTGGAGGGCCGCTTCGAGCGCATCGCCGGCCTGTTCCTGCTCGCCGCCGCCCTGCTGGGCGTGCCATGGTACTGGGCGCTGCGCCGCAAGGCCGCCATCCGCCTGCGGGCGCGCACCCCGAAGGAGCCGCGCTGATGCGCCCCCTGCTGGTCCTCGCCGCGCTGGCGGCCGCGACGCCGGTTACCAGAATCATTTTCACTCCCCAGGTTGCCGCACAAACGCTTGCCGGCCAATTGTCTTCAGACCTTCATT
>JBEQBS010000416.1:0-2329 GCA_041639675.1 Rubritepida sp.
CGCCCATGCGCGCCCCTGGTCGTTGAAGACGGGCGCGTATGCGCGCCCCCTGGTCGTTGAAGGCGGGCGCGTATGCGCGCCCGGCATGGCGGAAAGGTCATTCCTGCTTCCCTTTCCGGCCCCGCGCCCCTATGTGTGCGCCGCACAAGCCTGAACACGCACCATCCCAGCCCAGGGGCCGCGCGCGGTCGCCGGGGCCAACCCATGCCCGGAACCCGCCTCCCCATGCAGATGCGCAACCTCGCCATCATCGCCCACGTGGACCACGGCAAGACCACGCTGGTGGACCAGCTCCTCAAGCAATCCGGCACCTTCCGCGAGAACCAGCAGGTCGCCGAGCGCGCCATGGACCGCAACGACCTGGAGAAGGAGCGCGGCATCACCATCCTGGCCAAGTGCACGGCCGTGGACTGGCAGGGCCACAAGCTCAACATCGTGGACACCCCCGGCCACGCCGATTTCGGCGGCGAGGTGGAGCGCATCCTGAGCATGGTGGACGGCGCCATCCTGCTGGTGGACGCCGCCGAGGGCGTGCTGCCGCAGACCAAGTTCGTGCTGGGCAAGGCCCTGGCGCGCGGCATCCGCCCCATCGTCGTGGTGAACAAGGTGGACCGCCAGGACGCCCGCCCGCACGAGGTGCATGACGAGGTCTTCGACCTGTTCGCGAACCTCGGCGCCTCCGACGAGCAGCTGGACTTCCCGATGCTCTTCGCCTCCGGCCGCCAGGGCTGGGCCGATGATTCGATGGAAGGCCCGCGCCAGAACCTGGACGCGATGTTCGACCTCATCATCCGCCACGTCCCGGCGCCTTCCGTGGACGACGCCGCGCCCTTCGCGATGAACGCCGCCATCCTGGAATACGACAACTTCCTGGGCCGCATCCTGACCGGGCGCATCGAGCAGGGCGTGGCCAAGGTCAACATGCCGGTGAAGGTGCTGCGCGCCGACGGCACCCAGGTGGAGACGGGCCGCCTGACCAAGCTGCTGACCTTCCGCGGGCTGGAGCGCATCCCGGTGGAGGAGGCCCAGGCCGGCGACATCATCGCCATCGCCGGGCTGAGCGAGAGCACCATCCCCGACACCATCTGCGCCCCCGACCAGGCGACGCCCCTGCCCTCCGTGCCGGTGGACCCGCCGACGCTGGCCATGACCTTCCGCGTCAATGACGGCCCGCTGGGCGGCCGCGAGGGCAAGAAGGTCACGAGCCGCCAGATCCGCGACCGGCTGATGCGCGAGGCCGAGGGCAACGTCGCCATCCGCATCCGCGACTCGGAGGAGACGGACGCCTTCGAGGTTGCCGGCCGCGGCGAGCTGCAGCTGGGCGTGCTGATCGAGACGATGCGCCGCGAGGGCTTCGAGCTGACCATCGGCCGTCCCCGCGTGCTGTTCCGCGAGAACCCGGAGACGGGCGCGCGCGAGGAGCCCTTCGAGGAAGTGCTGGTGGACGTGGACGAGCAGTATTCCGGCGTGGTCGTCGAGAAGCTGTCGCTGCGCAAGGGGCAGATGCAGGACATGCGCCCCTCCGGCGGCGGCAAGAACCGGCTGACCTTCCTGATGCCGAGCCGCGGCCTGATCGGCTACCACTCCGAGTTCCTGACCGACACCCGCGGCACCGGCATCATGAACCGGCTGTTCCATGGCTACGAGGCCTATGCCGGCCCCATCGAAGGGCGGCGCAACGGCTCCCTCATCTCCAACGTGGATGGCGAGACGACGCAATACGCGCTGTTCGCTTTGCAGGAGCGCGGCACGCTGTTCGTGGACCCGGGCGCCAAGGTCTATGAGGGGCTCATCATCGGCGAGAACTCGCGCGGCGACGACCTGGAGGTGAACCCGGTCAAGGAGAAGAAGCTGACGAACATCCGCGCCGCCGGCAAGGATGACGCGCTGCTGCTGACCCCGCCCCGGCGCATGAGCCTGGAGCAGGCCATCGCCTACATCGAGGATGACGAGTTGGTGGAGGTCACGCCCTCCGCCGTGCGGCTGCGCAAGCGCCACCTGGACCCGCATGAGCGCAAGCGCGCCCAGCGCAAGGCGGACGGCCTGCCGGTGAAGGGCGAGGCCGCCTGAAACGCCCAGCCCCGCCGCGCCGTTCCCCCTGCCTGACAAGGAGGACGGCATGGCGGCCTGGACGAGGAATGGTGGCCTGGCCTGCGCGGTGGTCGCGGGCGTGGCGGTGATGGCGGGGGCGGCGCTGCTGTCCTCCTGGCGCGAGGCGCAGCGCCTGGCGCCGCGGCGCGCCACCAGCTTCGGCGGCGCCCGCGCCGCAGGGCCGGAGGCGAGGCACGCCCCGCCCGAGGACGGGGACGAGGTGGACCAGGCGCTGGAC
>JBEQBS010000417.1:0-2322 GCA_041639675.1 Rubritepida sp.
GATCCGCGCCCTCGCCCCCCGGCTCCTCGCCGAGGTCGAGGTGGAGGCGGAGGACGAGGCCGCCGCCCGCAATGTCGGCTTCCGGCCCCTCTTCGCCTATATCTCCGGCGCCAGCATCGCCATGACCGCGCCCGTCACCCAGGAAGGCGGCGGGCGCATCGCCATGACGGCGCCGGTGACGCAGACCGGCACCGGCGGGCGCTGGCGCATCGGCTTCGTGCTGCCCGACGGCATGACGCTGGCCACCGCCCCGCCGCCGGCCGACCCGGCGGTGGTGCTGCGCGAATCGCCGGCCATGACGGTGGGGGTGCTGCGGTTCAGCGGTCGCGCCACCCCCGCCGCCGTGGCTGGCGCGCGGGCGCGGCTGGCGGCGGCGCTGGCGCTCTCCCCCTGGGAAGCGGCGGGCGAGGGCGGCGCCTGGTTCCACGACCCGCCCTGGAGCCTGCCGCCCTTCCGCCGCAACGAGGCCTGGGTTGAGGTGCGGCGGCGTCAGGACGTGCCGGCATAGGACTTCTCCATCCCCATCGCCGGGTCCGCCTGGGGGCCATAGGGCATGATGGGATAGCGCAGCCCGGCCCTGGACAGGCCCAGCAGCCCAGTCACGGCCGTCCGCAGGTCGGCCGGCGGGCAGGCCATCAGCAGCTCCTCATCCGCCACGCCGCCCAGGCCGGGTGCCGCAGCCTGCTGTCGGAGGACATGCAGCCGGGCTTCGGCTGGCGCGGCGTGGTGGTCCGCAATCCCTTCGCGGGATAGCGGCTACTTCCCCCCGGCGGCGAAGCGCACCGCCTCCTCGGCCGCGCGGAACAGCGCGCGCGCCTTGGCGATGCACTCCTCGTGCTCCGCGCGCGGGTCGCTGTCCGCCACAACGCCGGCGCCGGCCTGGACGTGCAGCGTGCCGTCCTTCACCAGCGCGGTGCGCAGGGCGATGCAGATGTCCATGTTGCCATCCATGCCGAAATACCCCAGCCCGCCGGCATAGAGGCCGCGGCGCGAGGGCTCCAGCTCCTCGATGATCTCCATCGCCCGCACCTTCGGCGCGCCCGACAGCGTGCCGGCCGGGAAGCCCGCCACCAGCGCATCCAGCGCCGAGAGCCCCGGCCGCAGCCGCCCCTTCACCTCGGAGGCGATGTGCATCACCTGGGAATAGCGCTCCACCACGAATTGCTGCGGCACGCGCACCGAGCCGACCGCCGCCACCCGCCCCACGTCGTTGCGGCCGAGGTCGAGCAGCATCAGGTGCTCGGCGCGCTCCTTCGGGTCGGCCAGCAGCTCCGTCTCCAGCGCCGCGTCCTCCTCCGGCGTCGCGCCGCGGCGGCGGGTGCCGGCCAGGGGGCGGATCGTCACCTCGCCATTCTTCACGCCCACCAGGATTTCCGGCGAGGCGCCGGCGGTGCTGAAACCGCCGAAGTCGAAGAAGGTGAGGTAGGGCGCGGGGTTGATGCGGCGCAGCGCGCGATACAGCGCGAAGGGCGGCAGGGCGAAGGGCGCGGAAAAGCGCTGCGAGGGCACCACCTGGAACACGTCGCCCGCCGCGATGTAGCCGCGCGCATGCTCCACCGCCGCCATGTAGGCCTCCGGGGTGAAGTTGCTGGTGGGCGCCGGCTGGGCCGGCAGGCGTGCGGGCGGGGCCGGGCGGGGCAGGGGGCGGGCCAGCGCGGCCTCGGCGTCGTCGAGGCGCTGGTTCGCCAGGTCCCACGCCGCCTCGGGGTCTTGCGCGTCCCACACCGGCGTCACCAGCGTCATGGCGTCGCGCACATGGTCGAAGACGACGACGAGGGTGGGGCGGATCATCACCGCCTCGGGGATGCCCAGCACGTCGGGGTTGGTGGCCGGCAGGCGCTCCATCTGCCGCACCATGTCATAGCCCAGGTAGCCGAACAGCCCGGCGGCGATGGAGGGCAGGCCGGTGCCGCGCGGCACCTGCATCGCCGCGATGCGCGCGCGCAGGGAGTCGAGCGGCGGCAGGGCCTCCGCCTCGAAGGCATGCGGGGCGGAAAGCGCCTGGGAATTCACCTCCGCCACGCCGCCGCGCACGCGCCAGATGAGGTCCGGCTGGAGGCCGATGGCGGAATAGCGCCCGCGCGAGGCCCCGCCCTCGATGGATTCCAGCAGGAAGGAGAAGGGCCTGCCGTCGCAGAGCTTGAGGAAGGCGCCGACCGGCGTGTCCAGGTCGGCCACGCGCTCGCGGTGCAGCAGCACCGGGCCTTCGGCCAGGGCGGCGCGGAAGCCGGCGAAGTCCATCATGCGGACGGCCCCCCATGTGCGCCCGCCCGTCGAGCGACGCGCGGGGCCGTCCGCATGATGGCCTTTGCCGCCCTCAGG
>JBEQBS010000418.1:0-2280 GCA_041639675.1 Rubritepida sp.
GGCGCGGGCGTCGCCAGCGCGCGGGCGAAATCGGGCCTGGACAGCGCCACGCGGCCGGCCAGCGGGTCGGCGGCGCGCAGCTTCGCCAGCAGGCGGCGGGCGCAGGCCAGCGTCATCGCCGATTGCCAGGCCAGGCGCCGGCTGCGGCACAGGCGCGGCAGGGCGGCGGCCTGGTCCAGCCAGTCCTCCACGCGGTCCAGCAGGGCGTCCAGCACGGCGCGGCGGTGGGGGGTGGCGTCGCGGAAGAAGGCGTCCTCGTCGCCCATCCAGGCCTGCGGGATGTAGACGCGGCCCAGCGCCGCCCGGTCCTCCCGCGCGTCCTGGACGTGGTTCAGCACCTGGAGGGCGGAGCACAGCCCGTCCGCCGCATGGGCGGATTCGTCGGACAGGTCGCCATGCAGGCGCAGCAGCATCCGCCCCACGGGGTCGGCGGAGCGGGTGCAGTAGTCGGCCAGCTCCGCCCAATCGGCGGTGCGCGCCTGGACGGCGTCCTGGCGGAAGGCGGAAAGCATGCGCCGGGCTTCCTCCACGCCGGTGTTGCGCGCGTGCAGGGCGGCGGCCTCGCCCTGCGCCGTGGCGGGGTCGTCCAGCGCCGCCTCCAGCGCATCCAGCCGGCGCAGCTTCTCGGCCGGGTCCAGTCCCGGGCTGTCGGCGATGTCGTCGGCCAGGCGGACGAAGCGGTAGAAGGCCAGCACCTGCGCGCGCACCGGCTTCGCCAGGAGGAGCGAGGCGGTGGGGAAGTTTTCCGTCGTTTCGGTGCGGTTGGGGGCGCCGGGGGCCTGCATGGGGCGCAGCATACCGGGCTTCGGCGCGGCGCGGCAGGGGCGCGCCCGCCGCGGGAGCGGTGCTACGCCACCTGGAGGTCCTGGAGCGCCGCCTCCAGCTCCTGGAAGGAGGGCATCAGGTCGCTCGGCACCACCTTGCGCCCGGCCTCCACGCTCACCTGCGGGGCGTTGCCGTGCAGGTGGGCCACGATCACGGCGCGGATCACCTCGTAGAAGGCGGCCTCCTCCTCCACCACGCCCTTCAGCCGGGCGGCCATCGGCCCCATGAGGCCATAGGCCAGCAGCACCCCCAGGAAGGTGCCCACCAGCGCGCCGCCGATCATCTTGCCCAGCACCGCAGGCGGCTGGTCAATCGAGGCCATGGTCTTGATGACGCCCAGCACGGCGGCGACGATGCCCAGCGCCGGCAGCGCATCGGCGATGTTCTGCAGCGCGTGCGAGGGGTGCAGCTCCTCCTCCTTCATCTTCTTCAGCTCGCGCGCCATGATGTCCTCGATCTGGTGCGGGTCGTCGGCATTCATGCCGACCATGCGCAGGTAGTCGCAGATCAGGGTGGTGGCGTGGTGGTCCGCCAGGATGGCGGGGAATTTCTGGAAGGCGGAGGATTCCTCCGGCTTCTCGATGTGCGGCTCCAGCGCCATCGCCCCCTTGGTCTGCGCCAGGCGCACGAAGAAGTAGAGCAGCGACAGCATCGCCGTGTAGTCCTCCTTCTTGTACTTGGCGCCCTTGATGATCTTCCCGAAGGCGTGCAGCGTGTGCTTCACCCCGGCCATCGAGTTGGACATCAGGAAGGCGCCCACCGCGGCACCGCCGATCATCATCATCTCGAAGGGAAGCGCGCCGATGATGATGCCGAACTTGCCGCCGGCGATGGTGTAGCCGCCGAAGACCATCACCAGCAGGAACAGGAAGCCCGCGATCGTCGTCATGGCGCGGCACCCTGGCGCAGGAGGGTGATGGCGACGCGGCGGTTGGCCGGCGAATCCGGCCGGTCCCGCAGCAGGGGCTCGCGGTCGGCCATGCCCGTCACCTGCGCCAGGCGCGATTCGGGCAGCCCGGCCTCCGTCAGCAGGCGGCGGGCGGCGTTGGCGCGTTCCGCCGCCAGGTCCCAGTTGGAGCGGCCGCCGCCGCGGAAGGGCGTGCTGTCCGTGTGGCCGGTCACGCTCACCGGGTTGGGCAGGCGCAGCGCCGCCTGGGCGACGGCGCGGATGGCGGCGCGCGCGCGCTCGCTGGGTGCCGCGTTGCCGGTGGCGAACATGGGTGAGCCATCGGATTCGAGGAGTTGGATGCGCAGCCCGTCCTGCGTCACCTCCACCATCAGTTGCCGGGCCACATCGGCCAGGGCGGGGTCGGCGCGCAGGGCTTCGCGCAGCGCCTCGGCGGTGCGCTGGAGCGCCGCCTCCTCCCGCCGGGCGAGTTCGGCGCGCAGGGCGGCGTCGGTCATCCGCGCGGCCTCGCTCTCGCTCAGCGGCGCCTCGGCGGCCGGTGTGGGGCG
>JBEQBS010000419.1:0-2297 GCA_041639675.1 Rubritepida sp.
GGCAGGGGCTTTCGGCCCCTGCCCCTTCTGCCATGAATGGGGCTCCGAGGGGCTTGCCCCTCGGCGGGAGGGTCCGGGAGGGCGGCGCCCTCCCGGTGTCCACGTCACCCCACCCGGTTCTCCACCAGCTCCTGCACCACCGCCGGGTCCGCCAGCGTCGAGGTGTCGCCCAGCGCGTCCGTCTCGTTGGCAGCGATCTTGCGCAGGATGCGGCGCATGATCTTGCCCGAGCGCGTCTTGGGCAGGCCGGGCGCCCACTGGATGGCGTCCGGCGTGGCGATCGGGCCGATCTCCTTGCGCACCCAGGCCACCAGCTCCTTCTTGAGCGCGTCGGAGGGCTCCTCGCCGGCGTTCAGCGTCACGTAGCAGTAGATGCCCTGGCCCTTGAGGTCGTGCGGCATGCCGACCACCGCGGCCTCCGCCACCTTGGGGTGGGCGACCAGGGCGGATTCCACCTCCGCCGTGCCCATGCGGTGGCCGGCGACGTTGATGACGTCATCCACGCGCCCGGTGATCCAGTAATACCCATCGGCGTCGCGCCGCGCGCCGTCGCCGGTGAAGTAGAGGCCCTTGAAGGTGGAGAAGTAGGTCTGCGCGAAGCGGGCGTGGTCGCCGTAGATGGTGCGCATCTGGCCGGGCCAGCTGTCGGTGATGACCAGGTTGCCCTCGGTCGCGCCCTCCAGGATCACGCCGTCGCCATCCACCAGCGCCGGCTGCACGCCGGGCAGGGGCAGGGTGGCGGAGCCGGGCTTCTGCGCCACCGCGCCGGGCAGGGGGGAGATGAGGATGCCGCCCGTCTCGGTCTGCCACCAGGTGTCCACGATGGGGCAGCGCTCCTCGCCCACCACGCGGTAGTACCACAGCCACGCCTCGGGGTTGATCGGCTCGCCCACGCTGCCCAGCACGCGCAGGCTGGTGCGCCGGTGCTGCTTCACCGGGCCTTCGCCGTCGCGCATCAGGGCGCGGATGGCGGTGGGGGCGGTGTAGAAGATGTTGACCTGGTGCTTGTCCACCACCTGCCAGAAGCGGCCATTGTCCGGCCAGCTCGGCACGCCCTCGAACATCAGCGTCGTCGCGCCGTTCGCGAGCGGGCCATAGACGATGTAGGTGTGGCCCGTCACCCAGCCCACATCGGCGGTGCACCAGTAGATCTCGCCCGGGCGGTAGTCGAAGACCAGCTCATGGGTGAAGCTGGCCCACACCATGTAGCCGCCGGTGGTGTGCAGCACGCCCTTCGGCTTGCCCGTGCTGCCGCTGGTGTAGAGGATGAACAGCGGGTCCTCCGCGTTCATGCGCTCCGGCTCGCATTCCGCCGGCTGCGCGGCGCAGAGCGTGGCCCAGTCATGGTCGCGGCCCTCCTGCATCGCCACCTGCGTGCCGGTGTTGGTGGCGACGATGACATGGCGGATGGAGGGGCAGGTCTTCAGCGCCTCGTCCGCATTGGCCTTCAACGGCACCTTGCGGCCGCCGCGCCGGCCCTCGTCGGCGGTCAGCAGCAGGCAGCACTCGCTGTCCTGGATGCGGCTGGCCAGGCTGTCGGGCGAGAAGCCGCCGAAGACGATGGAATGCATGGCGCCGATGCGCGCGCAGGCCAGCATCGCCACCGCAGCCTCGACGATCATGGGCAGGTAGATGCACACCCGGTCGCCCTTGCCCACGCCCAGCGCGCGCATGGCATTGGCGAGGCGGCAGACCTGGGCGTGCAATTCGCGGTACGTGACCTTGGAATCGCTGGCCGGGTCGTCGCCTTCCCAGATGATCGCCACCTGGTCGCCGCGGCCGGCGGCGATGTGGCGGTCGAGGCAGGAGACGGAGGCGTTCAGCTCGCCATCCTCGAACCACTTGATCGAGACCTCGCCGGAAAAGTCGGTGTTCTTGATGCGGGTGGGCTCGCGCATCCAGGCGATGCGGTGCATCTCCTTGCGCCAGAAGCCGTCGGGGTCGTCCTTGGCCTGCTGCGCCATGGCGGCGCGGGTGGCGGCGTTCACCTGGGTGGTGGACGCGATGGCATCCTTCACCGCGATCAGCGTGTCGTCGGACATGGCGTGCTGGCCCCTCTTCCCGTGGTATTGTTGGGGGCACTCACGCATGGCGCCTTGCGCCGCGTCAATGGTGCGATGCCAAATTTCGTGCAATTCGTTGCGCGATACGACTGTATCCTGTTGGATTCTTGCGCGGGGTCCGGCCCGCCCTCCCCCCGGAAGGCGGGCCGTCCCGTGGCGTCAGTTGGCGCGCGGCGCGGCGGGCGCCGCGGCGGTGGCCGGGCGGGGCTGGGCCGGGGTGCCGGTGGCCTGGGT
>JBEQBS010000420.1:0-2279 GCA_041639675.1 Rubritepida sp.
TCGCCGGCGCGGGGCTCCCGCGCGGCGAGGCGGGCGGGGCGCAGCGCGCCGCGGGGGATCTCCAGCAAGGCGAGGTCATGGCGCGGCACCTCGCGCACCGCCAGCACGGGGATCTCCCCGCCATCGGCGCCGCGCAGCTGCAAGGGCCGGGCGCCGGCGCGCACCACATGGGCGTTCGTCACCGCCAGGCCCGGCGCCACCGCCACCGCCGCGCCGGTCGGCACGCCATTGGCGATCACGCTCGCCGCCGAATGCCGCGCCACGCCCTCCGCCGGGGTGCCCATGGCCTGCTCGGCCGGCAGGGCGGCGCAGGCGCCAAGGCCGAGCGTGGGCAGCGCAAGCATCGAGCGGCGGGAGGGGTGCATGGGGGGTGTCGTTCCTTCCCTGGAAGTGCAGCACGGGAAGTAACGACCCAACATGAAGAAACGGTTTATTACGCGGGCGGCAAGTCAATCCACCAATCGCCGGTTGCGCGCCGCCCTGCCGGGGACCACCCCGGATGGCGGCGCGCGGCTGCGCTACCCGGCGAAGGGGTCCCGCAGGGCGATGGTATCGTCGCGGTCCGGGCTGGTGCTCAGCATCATCACCGGCGCTTCCACCAGCTCCTCGATTCGCCGGACGTACTTCACGGCCTGCGCCGGCAGCTCGGCATAGGAGCGCGCGCCCATGGTCGAGCCGCTCCAGCCCTCCAGCACCTCGTAGATGGGCTGCGCCGCGGCCTGGGCCTTCATGCCGGGCGGCAGGCGGCGCATCTCCTGTCCGTCCACGCGGTAGCCCACGCAGATCCGCAGCTCCTCCAGCCCATCCAGCACGTCCAGCTTGGTCAGCACCAGGCCCTGCACGCCGCCCAGCTTCACCGCCTGGCGCACCATCGCGGCGTCGAACCAGCCGCAGCGGCGCTTGCGGCCCGTCACCGTGCCGAACTCTCGGCCCCGCTCGCCCAGCCGCTCGCCCGTCGCGTCGAACAGCTCGCTCGGGAAGGGGCCGGAGCCGACGCGGGTGGCATAGGCCTTGGCGATGCCCAGCACCAGGCCGATGGCGTCCGGCCCGACGCCGGCCCCCGCCGCGGCGTTGCCCGCCACGGTGTTGGAGCTGGTGACGTAGGGGTAGGTGCCGTGGTCCACATCCAGCATCACCGCCTGCGCGCCCTCGAACAGGATGCGCGTGCCGTCCTTGCGCGCCTGGTCCAGCCGCTCCCACGTGGCCTCGGCATAGGGCAGCAGCTGGGGGGCCAGCGCCAGCAGCTTCTCCAGCAGCGGCGCCTTGTCGAAGAGCGGCGCGCCCAGGCCGGTCAGCAGCGCGTTGTGGTGCAGCAGCAGCTCGTCCAGCTTGGCGGACAGGGTCTCCGGCTCCGCCAGGTCGCACAGGCGGATGGCGCGGCGCCCCACCTTGTCCTCATAGGCCGGGCCGATGCCGCGCCCGGTGGTGCCGATCTTGTCGCCGCCGCGCGCCTTCTCGCGCGCCTGGTCCAGCGCCGGGTGCAGCGGCAGGATCAGCGGCACGGTGTCGGCGATGCGCAGGTTGTGCGGGCCGACCTCCAGCCCCTGCTCGCGCACCTTGGCGATCTCGCCCAGCAGGGCGTCGGGGTCCAGCACCACGCCATTGCCGATGATGCCCAGCTTGCCGCGCACGATGCCCGAGGGCAGCAGCGAGAGCTTGTAGGTCCTGTCGCCCACCACCAGCGTGTGGCCGGCATTGTGCCCGCCCTGGAAGCGCACGACGATGCCGGCCCGGCTGGCCAGCCAGTCCACCACCTTGCCCTTGCCCTCGTCGCCCCACTGGGCGCCGATCACCGCCACATTCGCCATCACTCGCTCTCCACGGAAACCAGGGCCTCGCCATCCCAGCGATGGGTGCAGCGCAGCGCAATCGCGTCATCGGCGGCCGACAGGGCGGCGACCGTCGCATGGCCCTGCGCGCGCAGCGCCTCGCCCACCGCGGGGGGCGTGCCGGGCGGCAGGAAGCAGCGCGGGCGGGCCGGGCGCGGCGGGGCGGCGCGCATCACCGCATCGGCGTAGAGCGTCATGCCCGTCGCCGGTTCGTCATTGGCGGCCAGGTAGCGGCCGCCGCGCGCCAGCTCGCCCGTCATGCCCGGGCCGAACAGGGTGAAGGCGACGCCGACGTGATACTGGAAGCCGCGGAACTCCACCGGGTCCACCGTTACGCGCAGGCCCGGCGCGCGGGCGCGGATGGCGGCCACCACCTTCAGCGCGTTCTGCGCGATGGCGCGGGCGGCGGGCGGCAGCGGGGCCGCCTCCAGCGCGCGCACCGCCTCGTCG
>JBEQBS010000421.1:0-2249 GCA_041639675.1 Rubritepida sp.
CGGCCCCTCGGCGCCGCCGGGGGTGCCGAAATGCGCCTGCCCGCCCGGCGCGGCGACGCGCGGCGGCGGCGTCTCCTCCTCGCCGCGCGGACCCTGGCGGCGGGCGAAGGGCTCGGCCGGGGTGGTGCTGTCGTCCTCCTCCTCCAGGTCGGTGATGGTGGGGCGGGGGCCGCGCTGGGCCGTCAGCGTGCCGGCATCGGCCGCCATGTTGCCCACCGAGTTCTGCGTGCGCCCGCCGAAGGGCAGGCCCACGCCCGAGGCGCCGGTGGCCATGACGTTGGTGGGGTTGAAGAAGTCCGCCAGGCCGCGGCGCTGCTCCTCCGTCGTGGCGTTCAGCAGCCACATCAGCAGGAAGAAGGCCATCATGGCGGTCACGAAGTCGGCATAGGCCACCTTCCAGGCGCCGCCATGGTGCCCGTGCCCGCCTTCCTCGATCCGCTTGAGGACGATGGTCCCGCCCTCACCCTTGCGCTTGGCCAAGACCGCCGCTTCCTGCTCGCTGCCCGGCCGGATCATGGGGGGTTGGGCGTTACCGAAGGCTGAATCGGCGCCGGGCTGGACAGGGCGGGCGGGCCGTCCTAGAGCGCGGCGCACTTCCGTGATATTCGCGGGGCGCCCGGCCTGTTCCCGGGCGGCCAGGCACAGGAGGCGGCGCCCGCAACCCGGGCTGGTCCCGCCAGCAGGAGAATGAGATGAGCGAGACCGTCGCCGACAAGGTCAAGAAGATCGTTGTGGAGCACCTGGGCGTCGAGGAGGCCAAGGTGACGCCGGAAGCCTCCTTCATTGACGACCTGGGCGCCGACAGCCTCGACACCGTCGAGCTGGTGATGGCCTTCGAGGAGGCCTTCGGCGTGGAGATCCCCGACGACGCCGCCGAGAAGATCCAGACGGTGAAGGACGCCATTGACTTCATCGAGAAGTCCCAGGCCTCCGCCTGACGTCCGACTGACGGGGAAGCGCCGATGTTCGCCCAGGGTTTCGCGCCGCGGCGCGTCGTCGTCACCGGCATGGGGATCGCCAGCCCGCTCGGGCTGGGGGTGGACCATGCCTGGAAGCGCCTGGTCGCGGGCGAGAGCGGCATCGGCCCCATCACCCATTTCGACGTGAAGGACCTGCCGGCGCGCATCGCCGGCCAGGTGCCCGAGGGCCCGAAGGCCGAGGGGAAGCTCGACCTCAACGAGTGGATCCCGGTCAAGGACCAGAAGAAGATGGACCGCTTCATCCAGCTCGCCTGGGTGGCGGCGGAGGAGGCGATCCAGGATTCCGGCTGGATGCCGCAGGACGAGCCGTCCCGCGTGCGCACCGGCGTGATGATCGGCTCCGGCATCGGCGGGCTGGAGACGATCCAGGAGGCCTCGCTGATGGTCGGCGCCGGCAAGACGCGCCGGCTCTCGCCCTTCTTCATCCCCTCCGCGCTGGTGAACCTCGCCTCCGGGCAGGTGTCCATCCGCTACGGCTTCAAGGGGCCCAACCATTCCGCCGTGACCGCCTGCGCCACCGGCGTCCACGCCATCGGCGACGCCGCGCGCCTCATCGCGCTGGGCGATGCCGACGCCATGGTGGCCGGCGGCGCCGAGGCGGCGATCTGCGAGCTGGGCATCGGCGGCTTCTGCGCCGCGCGCGCGCTCTCCACCGCCTTCAACGACACGCCCACCGCCGGCTCCCGCCCCTGGGACAAGGACCGCGACGGCTTCGTGATGGGCGAGGGCGCCGGGGTGCTGGTGCTGGAGGAGCTGGAGCACGCCAGGGCCCGCGGCGCGAGGATCTATGCCGAGGTCGTGGGCTACGGCATGTCGGGCGACGCCTACCACATCACCTCCCCCACCGAGGATGGCGATGGCGGCTTCCGCGCGATGAAGGCGGCGCTGGCTTCCGCCGGGCTGGCGCCGTCCGATGTGCAGTACGTCAACGCGCATGGCACCTCCACGCCGATGGGCGACGACATCGAGCTCTCCGCGGTCGAGCGCCTGTGGGGCGATGCCGGCGCCACGCTCGCCATGTCCTCCACCAAGTCCGCCGTCGGGCACCTGCTGGGCGCGGCCGGGGCGGTGGAGGCGATCTTCTCCATCCAGGCCATCCGCGACGGCGTGGCCCCGCCGACCCTGAACCTGGAAAACCCGTCGCGCGGGACGGCGATTGACCGGGTGGCGAAGGTGGCCCAGCAGCGCCGGATTGACGTGGCCCTGTCCAACTCCTTCGGCTTCGGCGGCACCAACGCCTCGGTGGTGTTCCGGCGCGCCCCGTAGGGG
>JBEQBS010000422.1:0-2157 GCA_041639675.1 Rubritepida sp.
GCTGGCCGACAGCCTGGGCGGCATGCTGAAGCCGCCGATGGGCGGCGGCATCGGCGCGGCGGCGGCCGGCGGGCTGCTGGGCTCCATCCTGGGCGGCGGGCGGCGCGGCGGCGGGGGCTCGGGCCTCATCCGCATGGGCGGGCTGGCCATCCTGGGCGCGCTGGCGCACCGCGCCTACAAGGACTGGCAGGCCAAGCAGGGCATGCCGGGCAGCGCCCCCGCGCCGGCGGCGCCTGAGGCCCCGGCGGCCGACGCCCAGCCCCTGGGCCTGGCGCTGATCCGCGCGATGATCGCCGCCGCCAAGGCTGATGGCGTGCTGGATGGCGAGGAGCGCGAGCGCATCTTCGCCGAGGTGGAGAAGCTGGACCTGGCCGATGACGAGAAGGGCTTCGTCTTCGCCGCGATGCGCGAGGAGGCGGACCCCCGCACGATCGCCGGCCTCGCGCGCGACGAGGGGCAGAAGGCGCAGATCTACCTGGCCTCGCGCCTCGTCACCGGCGCCGACTCCGCCGCCGAGCGCGCCTGGATGGAAGCCCTGGCCCATGAGCTGAAGCTGCCGCCGGGCCTGAAGCAGAGCCTGGACCAGCAGGCGAAGGACGCCGCCGCGGCCGCCGCCGCGGTGGGCTGAGGGCGTCAGCGCAGCTTCAGCTTCGCCAGCATGATGTCGGAATCCTCCAGCGAGCGGGACAGCGAAAAGCCCAGCCGCTGGATGAAGGCCAGCATCGGCGCGTTGTCGGCCAGCACATGGCCGGTGAGTTCCGACAGGCCCTGCTCCCTGCCCCAGGCGATGGCGCGCTCCATCAGGTGGCGCGCCAGCCCGGTGCCCTTGGCGCTGGGCGCCACCACCACGGCGAATTCCGCCCCCTCGCCGCCCGGCTCGCGGATCAGCCGCGCCGTGCCGTGCGTCACGCCGTCGGCCTGGGCGATGAAGGCCATCTCCCGGTCGTAGTCTATCTGCGTCAGCCGGGCGAGGAGCGAAGGCGGCAGCTCCTTCATGGCGGAGAAGAAGCGGAAGCGCACATCCTCCGGCGGCAGGGACTGGAACAGCCGGCCCTGCGCCTCGGCGTCCTCGGGGCGGATGGGGCGGATGCGGAAGGTGCGGCCATCCCGCGCCACCCAGTCCGATTCGAGCTGCGCCGGATAGGGCTGGATGGCCAGCAGCGCCGCCTCGCCCGCCGGGCGCAATTGCAGCGAGGCATCGGCCGCCACCACGCCGCGCGCATCGGCGAAGAGCGGGTTGACCACCAGCCGGGCGATCTCCGGGAAATCCACGGCCAGCTGGGACAGGCGCACCAGCGCATCCGCGATGGCAGGCTCGTCCACCGGGGCGTGGTCGCGGAAGCCGGGCAGCAGGCGCGAAAGCCGCGTGCGGGCCACCAGCGCATGGGCCAGGGGCAGGTTCAGCGGCGGCAGGTCATGCGCCTCGTCCTGCGCCAGCTCCGCCGCGGTGCCGCCCTGGCCGAAGCCGATCCAGGGGCCCCACATGGCGTCCTCGTCCAGCCGCAGCCGCAGCTCCATCGCGCCGCGCGGCAGCTGCTTCTGCACCAGGAAGCCGTGCAGCACGGCGTCCGGCGCGCGCTCCGGCACCTCGCGCGCCATGTGGGCGGCGGCCATGCTCACGATGGCGGCGTCGCGCAGGCCGGTCATCACCGCGCCGGCCTCGCTCTTGAAGCGCAGCAGGGCGCGGGCCTTCAGCACCACGGGGAGCCCAAGCGCGGTGGCGGCCGCCGCGGCCTCGGCGGGGGTGCGGGCCACCCGGCCCGGCGCGCAGGGGATGCCATAGGCGTGCAGCACCGCCAGCGCCTCGTCCTCGAACAGGCGCAGCCTTCCATCGGCGCGGGCGGCGGCGAGGATGGCACGGACGGCGGCGCGGTCCGGCGCGACCTCCAGCACCTCGGCGGGGGGCAGCTCGGCGGCGGCGGCGCGGTTGCGGCGCTCCATCGCCAGGTGGGCGGCGCCGCGGATGGCGGCCTCGGGCGTGCTGAAGACCGGCAGCCCGGCCTCGGTGAGGAAGCGGCGCTGGGTCAGGGCGCTGCCCTCCCCCAGCCAGCCGAACAGGATGGGCGCGCCGCGGCCGCCGCGGCCGGCGGCCACCAGCTGCGCGCCGGGCGCGGGCTCGTCGGCCGGGGCATGCAGGGCGATGACGGTGTCCACCCC
>JBEQBS010000423.1:0-2207 GCA_041639675.1 Rubritepida sp.
TGTGCTCTTCCGATCTAAACGCGGAATCAGACACAAGGTGTGGATTCGCCGAGTCGAATCATTTTCCTGTGGAAAAGACGTTCCGCTTCACCAGCGAAGAATCCGCAGGGCAGCTCTCGGCGCCACGCGTTCCTCATGCGCCACCGCCGCCAGCACCGCGGGGTCCGGGTCCTCGCCATGCGCATCGGCGGTGAGGCCCGTCATGGCCCAGAGGCTGTCCAGCCCCGCCGCCTGGGCGCCGGCCAGGTCGGTGTGCGGCGTGTCGCCGATGCAGAGGATGCGCGCGGGGTTGGAGATGCCCAGCAGCTCCAGCACCGGGCCGTACACGGCGGGGTCGGGCTTGCCGACCTCGCAGATGCGCCCGCCCCACTCGGCGTAGATGTCGGCCAGGGCGCCGGCGCAGAGGATGCGCTGCCCCGCCACCATCACCGCGCGGTCGGGGTTGACGCAGACCATGGGCAGGCCGGCGTTGAAGCAGGCCAGCAGGTCGTCCCGGTAGGGCTCCACCGAATGCGGTCCGCGCTCCTGGTCCGGGCCGGTGTTGAGCAGGAAATCCGCTTCCTCCGGGCTGCCGACGATCTCCGCCGCGCCCTCCTCCACCACGGACAGGTCGCGCTCGGGGCCGATGTGGAAGGCGCGGCGGCCGGGCAGGGCGGCGAAGAAGGGGTGCGTGCCCTCCTTCAGCCAGCGCCAGGTGACTTCGCCGGAGGAGATGATGCCGTCATACAGGTGGCGGCCCACCCCCATGCCGTCCAGCAGCCCGGCGACGAACCAGGCGCGGCGCGGGGCATTGGTGAGGAAAACCACGCGCTTCTCGGCGGCGCGCAGCCGCTCCAGGCAGTCCAGCACGCCGGGGTAGGGCGTGCGCCCGTCATGCACCACGCCCCAGAGGTCGAGCACGAAGCCGTCATAGCGCTCGGCCACCGGGGCCAGGTGTTCCAGGATCTCCATGCTCACGCCTCCACGCCGACGGCATCCGCCAGCCTCGCCACGCCGTCGCGCCGCAGCAGCGCGGCGAGTTCATCCTTGATGCGCCGCACCAGCGCCGGCCCGCCATAGGCGAAGCCGGAATAGAGCTGCACCAGCGAGGCGCCGGCCTTCACCTTGGCATAGGCTCCCGCGCCGCTCGCCACCCCGCCCGCGCCCACCAGCACCAGCCGCGCCCCCGCCAGCCGCCGCACCGCGCGCAGCATCGCGGTGGAGCGTTCCAGCAGCGGCGCGCCGGACAGTCCGCCCGCCTCGCCCCGGTGCGGCGAGCGCAACGTGTCCGGCCGTGCCAGGGTGGTGTTGGCGATGATGAGGCCCGCCACGCCCTGCGCCACGCACAGCTCCACCAGCGCCGGCAGGGCGTCGTCGGCCAGGTCGGGCGCCAGCTTCACCAGAACGGGCTTGCCGAGCGCGGGCGCATCCACCGCGCGCAGGATGGCGCGCAGGCGGTCCTCCCCTTGCAGGTCCCGCAGGCCGGGCGTGTTGGGGGAGGAGATGTTGACCGTCACGTAATCCGCCAGCGGGGCCACGGCGCGGCACAGCAGGGGGTAGTCGCGCTCGGGCTCCGCGCCCTCCTTGTTGACGCCGACATTGGCGCCCAGCACGCCGGGCAGCGGGCGCGGCAGGTCCCGCAGGCGGGCCAGGAAGGAATCCAGGCCCCCATTGTTGAAGCCCATGCGGTTGATGACCGCGCGGTCCTCCTCCAGCCGGAACAGGCGCGGGCGCGGGTTGCCCGCCTGCGGGCGGGGGGTGACGGTGCCGGCCTCGACGAAGCCGAAGCCCAGGCGCAGCAGCGGGTGCACCGCCACCGCATCCTTGTCGAACCCCGCCGCCAGGCCGATGGGATTGGCGAAGCGCAGCCCCAGCGCCTCCACCGCAAGGCTCGGGTCGTCCGGCCGGGCGTCGCGCCCGGCCAGCCCGGCCTGGAGCGCCTTCAGCGCCCAGCCATGCGCCGTTTCCGCGTCGAAGCGCCGCACCAGCGGCATGAGGGCGGAGGCGAGGGTGGGCGTCATGGGCGTGGTGTATCGCGCTTCGCGGCACGGGGGCAGGGTGGGGGCGGCACGCGCCGCTTGACGGCGCCGGAGGCCCGGGAGAACGCTGCACGGGAGGGGGAGCGGGCATGGAAGGACATCGGCGGCGCAGCTTGTGGCAGGGGGGGGCCATCCCCCGGCGCGGCGCGATGGCGCTCGGCGCGCTGCTCGCGGGCGGCGCCGCGCGGG
>JBEQBS010000424.1:0-2200 GCA_041639675.1 Rubritepida sp.
GATCTGGCCGTGCGCAGCCGCGCGGCCATGGCGACGCCCTGGCCGTCGAAATGGAACTCAGCGGGGAAGAATGTCAGGGCCTGGGCCAGCTCGGGCGCCAGCCAGCCCACATGGGAAGCGCCGAAGCGGAAGGGCAGCAGGCCGGCCGGGGAGGGGGCGTTGTTGCAGGCGAGGACGTGGCGCATCAGCATGGCCGCCATGTGCCACGCCGCGCCGCGCTTTCCAAAGGGCGGGGGCTGGGCCATCTGTTCCGCATGGCGACCAACCACGGCGCGGCGGTGCGCGCGATCCTCCCCTACCTCTGGCCCAGCCCCTCCATGCCCGAGGCCCAGGGGGATGAGCGGCAGCTGCGCCTGCGCACCGTGCTCGCCGTGGTCTTCCTGGTGTTGGGCAAGGCCGCCAACGTGCTGGTGCCCATCATCTATGCCCGCGCGGTGGATGCGCTGGCGCCGAAGGACGGCACGGGGGCGATGCTGGCCATCCCCGTGGCGCTGGTGATCGGCTATGGGCTGGTGCGGCTGATGGCGGCCGGCTTCAACGAGCTGCGCAACGCCGTCTTCGCCAAGGTGCAGGCCCGCGCGGGGCGGCGGGTGGCGCTGTCCGTGTTCCGCCACCTGCACGCCCTGTCCATGCGCTTCCACATGGACCGCGCCACGGGCGGCCTGTCGCGCGTGATCGAGCGCGGGGTGCGCGGCATCGCCGTGGTGCTGAACTTCATGCTGTTCAACATCCTGCCCACCATCGTGGAGATCCTGTTCGTCTGCGCCCTGCTGGCCTGGATGTTCGACGTCTCCTTCGCCGTGACCATCCTCGTCACCATCGCCGCCTATGTCGCCTTCACGCTGACCTTCACCAACTGGCGGCTGCGCTTCCGCCGGCAGATGAACGACATGGACCAGGAGGCGAACACCAAGGCGGTGGACAGCCTGCTGAACTACGAAACGGTGAAGTACTTCAACAACGAGCGCCACGAGGGCCGCCGCTACGACGAGAGCATGACGCGCTACGAGGCGGCCTATACCCGCAGCGAGACGACGCTGAACATGCTCAATGCCGGGCAGGCCGCCATCATGGCCGCCGGGCTGGCCATCGTGATGCTGCTGGCCGGGCGCGGCATCGCCAATGGCGGCATGAGCGTGGGCGACTTCGTGATGGTCAACACCTACCTCATCCAGCTCTACCTGCCGCTGAACATCCTGGGCTTCGCCTACCGCGAGATCCGCCAGGGCCTGACCGACATGGAGGAGATGTTTCGCCTGCTGGACGTGCCGGCGGAGGTGAAGGACGCGCCCGGGGCGCCCGCCCTGGCGGTGGCGGCCGGCGCGGTGGCCTTCCGCGACGTGCGCTTCGCCTACCGGCCGGACCGGGAAATCCTGAAGGGGGTCTCCTTCGAGGTCCCGCCCGGGCGCATGCTGGCCATCGTCGGGCCGACCGGGGCGGGGAAGTCCACCATCTCCCGCCTGCTGTTCCGCTTCTATGACGTCACCGGCGGCGCGGTGGAGGTGGATGGGCAGGACGTGCGCGCGGTGACGCAGGACAGCCTGCGCCGCGCCATCGGCGTGGTGCCGCAGGACACGGTGCTGTTCAACGACACCATCGCCTACAACATCGCCTATGGCCGGCCGGGGGCGACGCAGGAGGAGGTGGAGCACGCGGCGAAGCTGGCGCAGGTGCACGACTTCGTGCTGCGCCTGCCCGATGGCTACCGCACGCGGGTGGGCGAGCGCGGCCTGAAGCTCTCGGGCGGGGAGAAGCAGCGCGTGGCCATCGCGCGCACCATCCTCAAGGACCCGCGCATCCTCATCCTGGACGAGGCGACCAGCGCGCTGGACACCCGCACGGAGCAGGAGATCCAGGCCGCCCTGCGCGGCGTGGCGCAGGGCCGCACCACGCTGGTGATCGCGCACCGCCTTTCCACCGTGGTGGAGGCGGATGAGATCATCGTCCTCCAGGAAGGGCGCATCGCCGAGCGCGGCGACCACGCGGCGCTGATGACCCAGGGCGGCCTGTATGCCGAGATGTGGCGGCGGCAGAGCGAGGCGGTGGCGGCGGCCGAGGCGGCGGCGCGCGCCGAGGCCGAGGCGCGCTTCGGGGAAGGGCCGTCCGCCCGCGCGGCCGGGGAAATGTCGCAGGGTTAACGTGGCGGGGGCTTTGCCGGGGCGCCCCCTCGCCCCATCTGCGGCGCGGTGCCGGGCGACGT
>JBEQBS010000425.1:0-2189 GCA_041639675.1 Rubritepida sp.
GCTGGACGGAGCCGCCGATCCAGCGCTTGCGCGCCGTGCGCGCCTCGGGCGGCGGCAGGAACCAGGTGCAGCGCCCGCCTTCCAGCAGCGCGCGCAGCGGGTGCGGCACCTCGCCCTTGGCGATGGCCATGGCGCAGCCGGCCCCGGTGGCGATGCGCCCGGCGATGAGCTTGGTGCGCATCCCGCCCGAGGAATAGCCCGGCGGCGGCTCGCCCCCCATCGCCATGATGTCGTCGGTGATGCGCTCCACCAGCGGGATGTGGGCGGCCTGCGGGTCCTTGCGGGGGTCGGCGGTGTAGAGGCCGTCAATGTCGCTGAACAGCACCAGCGCATCGGCGCCGATCATCTCCGCCACGCGGGCGGCCAGGCGGTCATTGTCGCCGAAGCGGATCTCGGCGGTGGCCACCGTGTCGTTCTCGTTGATGACGGGGATGCAGCCCAGGCCCAGCAGGGTGCTGAGCGTGGCGCGGGCGTTGAGGTAGCGGCGGCGGTCCTCGCTGTCCTCCAGCGTCAGCAGCAGCTGCGCCGCGCGCAGGCCATGGGCGGCCAGGGCGGCGTCCCAGGCGGCGGCGAGGCGGATCTGGCCCACGGCGGCGGCGGCCTGCTTCTCCTCCAGCCGCAGCACGCGGCGCGTCAGCCCCAGCGCGCGCCGCGCCAGCGCCACGGCGCCCGACGAGACGACCACCACCTCCTTGCCCCCGGCCCGCAGCGCGGCGATGTCGGCCGCCACGGAGGCCAGCCAGGCGGCGCGCGGCGCATCGCCGGCCACCAGCAGGGCGGAGCCGATCTTGACGACGATGCGGCGGGCGGCGGCGAGGTCCATGGCGGGCCTTCCTTGCGGCGGAAGCGCGCGCGGCACAAGCCCGGGCCGTCGCGGATCGCCGCAGGGCGGAATCGCCCGGAGGCGTGAATCCGCGCGCCGGTGACTCGCGGATCGCCGCAGGGCGGGATCGCCCGGAGGCGTGAATCCGTGCGCCGGTGACTCGCGGATCGTCGCAGGGCGGGATCGGGCGGAGGCCCCGGGGGCCGCGCCCCCTCCGGCACTGGACGCGCAACCGGCGGCTGTGCGAAGCGGAGGCGATGCGCGCCGCCCTCCTGCTCCTCTGCGTGATGCTTGCCGGCTGCGCCGATGCGCGGCGCTGGCTGGGCGCGCCGGGCGAGGACCGCCTGGCCATCGCCGAGGCGGAGAGCGGCGAGGAGGATGAGGGGGTGACGGTGGTGCGCCTGGCGCTGGGCCGGCGCCAGGCCAGCGCGGCGCTGCTCCAGCAGCAGGGCGAGCGCCGGCTGTGGCGCGCGCCCGGCGGCGTGGTGGTGCAGACGGACGGCGCGCGCGTCACCGCCACCGCCGGCCTGCCGCAGATCATCATGGCCACCCGCTTCGACGGGCCCGACCCGCTGGACGACCCGAAGGCCCTGCTGGGCCGCAGCGTGGAGGCGCGCCGCCTGGTGGACGTGGCGGCGGCCAGCCGCGCGCCGGAGACGATGCGCTTCGGCATCGGCATGGATTGCCGGCTGCGCGGCTTCCGCACGGAGGATGAGGGCGGCATCCTGGTGGAGGAGACCTGCCGCGCCCCGGGCATGCGCCGCGTGGTCAACCAGTTCTGGGCCGATGAGCGCACCAACCGCGTGGGCTTCGCCGAGCAGTGGGTGGGACCGGGGATGGCCCCGCTGGCGCTGGACTTCGAGCCGGACTGACCCCGTTGGGCCCCACGCCACTTTCCCGCCTTCGCTGCGCTCCGGCAGGAAAGCGCCGCGGGGACCCCAGGTGGAAGGTGGTGCTGGTGCCACCTGTCGGCCGCCTGCTTGTGCGCGGCCACGCGGCTTCGCGCGTGCCGGGCCGCGCCGGTCCTGCCGGTTCGTCTCCGCGCCAGGGCGAAGCCCCGGCGCGACCGGAGGCGTCCGGTGGGACAGGCGCGCCAGCCCTGGCAGCGCGCGTCGGTGGGCAGCAGCACACCCCGCCCACGCGCACCACCAGAGGCCAACGCCGCAGGCGAGGCCGGCCAGCCGGCGCCCACCGCCCAAGCCCGGCACCGCGCCCGCAGGATGCGGCTGCACGGCAGCCGCCGGCACCCTTCAGGGTGCCGAAGCCAAGCAACTGTCTTGTGTGGTGTCAGGTGTGCTGGAAGGTGGTGTTGTTGCGCACGAGGGCGTTGGCGAGGACGACGAGCTTTCGCATGACGGCGACGATG
>JBEQBS010000426.1:0-2090 GCA_041639675.1 Rubritepida sp.
CCGATCGCGCGGTGCGACATCGGTAGCTGCTCCGTGCATCCGAAGGACAGGGAATCAGCCAACCGGACGCAACACAAGACACCCGCGCACAGGTCTCCTTCTACCGCGGCCTGCATTGCCCGGTCTGCCGCACCTACCTGGCCGAGTTGAACCGCCTGCTGCCGGACTTCGCGGCGCGCGGGGTGGAGGTCTTCGCCCTGTCCTCCGACCCCGGGGAGCGCGCGGCGGAGGCGCGCCGCGCCTGGCACCTGGAAGGGCTGAACCTCGGTCATTCCCTGCCCATCCCGGTCGCGCGGGAGTGGGGCCTCTACATCTCCGCCAGCCGCGGGCGCAGCACCGCGGGCATCGAGGAGACGCCGGTGTTCAGCGAGCCGGGCGTCTTCGTCACCCGCCCCGACCGGACGCTCTACTGGGCGAGCTGGTCCACCATGCCCTTCGCCCGGCCCCACTTCACCGAGATGCTGTCCGCCTTCGATCTGGTGATGAAGGTCGGCTACCCGGCGCGCGGCGAGCTGTGACCGCCAGCGACGCCCCTTGCGCAGATTCCAGGCCCTCGCCCCGGCAACCCGCTGCTAGCCTCCCGGCCAACGAGACGGAGGCGAAGATGGGACCGATGACGAGGGGCCGCCACGGCCCCGGCCTGTGCGGCTGCGCCGCCGCCGGCCTGGCCTGCACGGCGGAGGACGCGGTGCGCGACGGCGTGCTGCGCTCCGTGTTCCCCGACGCGCTGCTGCGCCGCCGCCTGCTGCGGGCCGTGGGCGCCGGTACGCTGCTGGCGGCGCTGGACGCCCTGCTGCCCCTGCGCGACCTCCAGGCCCTGGCGCAGGAGCGCCGCGCGCCGGAGAAGCCGGTCATCAAGGCCGGCTTCCTGCCGCTGACCTGCGCCGCCCCGCTGGTGATCGGGCATGAGCGCGGCATCTACGCCAGGCACGGCGTGCAGCTCGAGCTGGTGAAGGTGCCCGGCATCGCGCTGATCCGCGACCGCATGCTGGCGGGCGAGCTGGACATCTCCCAGCAGGTGATGCCGGTGGCGCTCTCCACCACCGCCGGCGCCGGCGGCGCGGTGATCCCCACCAAGGTGCTGACGGTGCTGAACCAGAACGGCAACGCCCTGGTGCTGGCCAACCGCCACCGCGACAACCGCGACCCGCGCAACTGGCGTGGCTTCCGCTTCGCCGTGCCCTTCGAGCAGTCGCACCAGAACCTCCAGCTCCGCGCTTATGTGGCCAATGCCGGGCTGGACCCGGACCGCGAC
Source organism: Rubritepida sp. (assembly GCA_041639675.1). Classification (GTDB taxonomy): domain Bacteria; phylum Pseudomonadota; class Alphaproteobacteria; order Acetobacterales; family Acetobacteraceae; genus Roseococcus. Next base: position 1,256 of record JBEQBS010000426.1, read on the forward strand.
ATCGCCATCCGCGTCACCCCGCCCAGCGAATACGTCTCGCAGCTGCGCGTCGGCAGCGTGGACGGCTTCTTCGGCGGTGAGCCAGGGCCGCAGCGCGCGGTGTTCGAGGGGGTGGGCTTCATCCACGCCCTCTCGAAGGAGATCTGGGACGGGCATCCCTGCTGTTCCGTCACCGCCACCAGCGCCTGGATCCGCCAGCACCCCAACACCTTCCTGGCCGCCTTCCGCGGCGCGGTGGAATCCGGCATCGCCTGCGCCGCGCCGGAGGGGCGCCAGGGCATGGCCGCCATCCTGGCGCGCGCCGAATACGTGAACGCGCCGGAGGTGGTGGTGAACCAGGTGCTCACCGGCCGCTTCGCCGATGGGCTGGGCCAGGTGCGCCAGGTGGCCGACCGCGTGACCTACAACCCCTTCCCCGACTGGGCGATGGCGGTGTGGCTGACGGTGCAGATGCAGCGATGGAACATGCTGCCCGCCGGCACGGACGCCCAGGCCCTGGCGCGCGAGGTGATGCTGGCCACCGACGCGGCGCGGCTGATGCGCGAGGCAGGCGCCCAGGCCCCTGAGCCCGGCTTCGGCCGCCTCACCGTGCTCGGTCGCCCCTTCGACAGCGCCCGCCCGATGGAGGAGCTGGATGCCGCGCGACGGCGCTGACCTCGTGCTGCCCCGCCCGCGCGTGCACCCGCTGGACCGGCCGGGCGTCGGCGCGGCGCTGCTTGGCGCCGCGCTGCTTCTGGCCTGGCACTTCGCCACGCGCGGCACGGCGGGCGAGGCGGCGGCCGACCCCGAATACGCGGCGCTGATGGGCCAGGCGGCGGGCGCCACCGCCGGCCTG
>JBEQBS010000427.1:0-2068 GCA_041639675.1 Rubritepida sp.
GGTGCAGGACCGGCTGGCCGAGGCCGCGGCGGCGAGCTTCCGCACGCCCCAGGCGGTGGCGCTGCTGGCGCAGAACGGCTTCATCCCCACGCCCGGGGGGCCGGAGCCGCTGCGCGCGCGCATCGCCGAGGAGCTGCCGCTGCACCGCGACCTCATGGCCCGCGCCGGCATCGTCCCGGAGGGCTAGGCGAAGCGCGGCGCCCATGGTGGCATGGCCGGATGCGCGTTTCCGTCATCCAGATGAACCAGGGCAGCGACAAGGCCGCCAACATCGCCCAGGCGCGGCGGCTGATGGAGGGCGCGCTGGAGGCCGACCGCCCCCGCCTGCTCTCCCTCCCCGAGACCTGGACCAACCTGGGCGGCGGGCGCGAGGCGCGCGAGGCCGCCGCCGAGGCCCTGCCCGAACCCGGCGGCACCGGCGGGCCGGCCTACGAGTTCCTGCGCGAGGTGGCGCGCGGCGCCGGCGTGTGGGTGCATGGCGGATCGCTCATCGAGCGCGGGGCGGACAAGCTCCACAACACCACTCTGGTCTTCGACCCCCAGGGGCGGGAGGCGGCGCGCTACCGCAAGATCCACCTCTTCGACATCACCGGGCCGGACGGCACCGGCTACCGCGAAAGCGCGCTCTATGGCGGCGGGCGCGACATCGTCACCTTCGAGGCGGAGGGCATGCGCTTCGGCCTGTCCATCTGCTACGACATGCGCTTCCCGGAGCTGTACCTGGCGCTGCGCCGCGCCGGCGCCGAGGCCATCCTGGTGCCCTCCAACTTCACGCTGATGACCGGCAAGGACCATTGGGAGGTGCTGCTGCGCGCGCGCGCCATCGAGACCCAGTGCTGGGTGGTCGCCGCCGCCTCCCATGGCGGCTACGAGGAGCGCGGGGCGCAGCGCCAGGTCTATGGGCACTCGCTGGTGGCCGACCCCTGGGGGCATGTGGTCGCGCGGTGCTCGGACGGCACCGGCTGGGCGACGGCGCGGCTGGAGCGCGCGCTGACGGAGCGCGTGCGGCGCGACATGCCGGTGCTGGCGCATCGGGTGCTGGCGTGATGGACACGGAGGGTCCAGGCAAGCGGGACGGAAGCGCGGATGCGCGCCGCCGCCCCCTCGGCCTCGCTGGCCCGCTTCGCGGTCGGGCGCCCCCAACGGCGTCCGAGCGAAGCTCGGTGTCGAGAAAGACGACCTGCCTGATAGCGAGATCGCGCTGGCTCGGGCCTATATCGGCTTCCGCAACATCGCCACGCTTGACGGCATCTTGGCGGTCACGGACGAAGGCGAGAATGACCTTATCCTGCGGGACGCCATTGAGGCGACCGCCGCGCTGGCGCTACTGCCGACGATGATCGTCCGCATTGCCAAGTCCGAGGACAGCGGCACCAACAAATATCAACGTCAGGATATCGAGTGGGAAGCCCTCGGTCTCGCACTGGCCGGTATGGTCAATGACGGGATCATTCTTGCGCTGCCCAGTGACGACCCGCTGGCTTCGGCCGGAGCGCCTGGCGGCGAGAGGTGGAGACGCCGCTGCACTTGAAGCCGGGGGCTCCACAGCGGGCGCAGCGCTCTCCGCCATGCCGTGATCCGTCGCCGGCTGTTCGCAGCCGGCGGCGGCGCAGAGCTGCCGGTTTCCACCAGCACCCCGACATCCGTGCCGACCAACTCCCGCAGCATTGCGGCGATGCGGGGCGCAGCATGCTGCTGCACCCAGTCCACGGCATAACGATTGGGCGCCAGCAGCCGCATCTGGGTAGCCCACGCCGTGGAGTCGGTGCGCACGACCAGGCGACCCCCGCCACGACTCCGAGGGTCTGCGCCCTCCTCGGCGGCGTGGAACGTGACCGGGCTGGTGTGCTGGGCGACTTCGGGGCCCACGATGCTCGCCCATCGCGCGAACACACCGTGCATTCGGAGGTCCTCGCCCCACCCCTGCTCGGCGACCAGGCGACCGAGCTCGGGTCGGCCGTGGGCTACGCGGCGCGCTGGTACGCCGATCGGGAGCGGGCGCTCGCACGCGGCTTCACCGTGACCGGGCGGGTGCCGTGAGCCGGCTGCTGGCGGCGGACCCGTCGGC
>JBEQBS010000428.1:0-2030 GCA_041639675.1 Rubritepida sp.
CCCCCCCCCCCCCCCCCGCGCGCGCCAAGCCCGTGCCACTCCCCCGCCCCATGATCCGCCTCGACAACGTCACCAAGCAGAATGGCCGCCAGCTCCTCTTCGTCGAGGCCAGCGCGGCGTTGCAGCGCGGCGAGAAGATCGGCCTGGTCGGCCCCAATGGCGCCGGCAAGTCCACCCTGTTCCGCCTCATCACCGGGCAGGAGCTGCCCGATGAGGGCCAGGTGCTGGTGGATCGCGGCGTCACCATCGGCCTGTTCGGCCAGGATGTGGGCGAGATGGCGGGCATGACGGCGACGGCCGCCGTGATGGACGGCGCCGGCCCGGTGAGCGAGGTGGCGGCGGAGCTGGCCTCGCTGGAGGCCGCCATGTGCGACCCGGCGCGCGGCGACGAGATGGACGCCATCCTGGAGCGCTTCGGCGAGGTGCAGTCCCGCTTCGAGGAGCTGGGCGGCTACGCGCTGGAAGGCCGCGCGCGGGAGGTGCTGGCCGGGCTCGGCTTTTCCCAGGCGATGATGGATGGCGATGTCGGCGCGCTGTCCGGCGGGTGGAAGATGCGCGTGGCGCTGGCGCGCATCCTGCTGATGCGGCCTGACGTGATGCTGCTGGACGAGCCCTCCAACCACCTGGACCTGGAAAGCCTGATCTGGCTGGAGAAGTTCCTGGCCGGGCATGAGGGCGCGCTGCTGATGACCTCGCACGACCGCGAGTTCATGAACCGCGTGGTCGGCCGCATCATCGAGATAGATGGCGGCAGCCTGACGAGCTACAGCGGCGACTACGCCTTCTATGAGGCCCAGCGCGCCCTGGCCGAGAAGCAGCAGCAGGCGCAGTTCGAGCGCCAGCAGGCGATGCTGGCGAAGGAGGTCGCCTTCATCGAGCGCTTCAAGGCCCGCGCCTCCCACGCCGCGCAGGTGCAGAGCCGCGTGAAGAAGCTTGACAAGATCGAGCGCGTGGAGCCGCCGCGCCGCCGGCAATCCGTGTCCTTCGCCTTCCCGCCCGCGCCGCGCTCGGGCGAGGACGTGGTGACGCTGCGCGGCGTCTCCAAGCGCTACGGGACGCGCGTGATCTATGACGGGCTGGACTTCCTGGTGCGCCGGCGCGAGCGCTGGTGCGTGCTGGGGGTGAACGGCGCCGGCAAGTCCACCCTGCTGAAGCTCGTCACCGGTTCCACGGAGCCTGATGAGGGCAGCGTGGGCATCGGCGGCAGCGTGCGCATGGGCTACTTCGCCCAGCACGCGATGGAGGTGCTGGACGGCGACCGCACGGTCCTGGGCGTGCTGGAGGACGCCTTCCCGCTGGCGCCGCAGGGCTCCTTGCGGACGCTGGCCGGCTGCTTCGGCTTCCCGGGCGACGACGTGGAGAAGCGCGCCAAGGTGCTCTCGGGCGGGGAGAAGGCGCGGCTGGCCATGGCGCGCATGCTGTATGACCCGCCCAACCTGCTGGTGCTGGACGAGCCGACCAACCACCTGGACATCGCGACGAAGGAGATGCTGGTGGCCGCCCTGGCGGAATACGAGGGCACGATGCTCTTCGTCTCGCATGACCGGCACTTCCTGCATGCGCTCTCCACGCGCGTGCTGGAGCTGACGCCCGAGGGGGTGCATCCCTATGAGGGCGGCTACACCGAATACGTGGCGCGCACCGGCCAGGAAGCCCCCGGCCTGCACGGCTGACGCCAGGAACGGTCGCAGGGCGCCGCCGCCCCGCGTGACGGCGGCACGCGCCTGTTCCATACCTGTGCCATGTCGCTCGAAGCCACGCTGCTCCTCGCCGTCCTCGCCATCCAGGCCCTGCTGCTGGCCGCCCTGCTGCTGCGCCGCCCGCCCAGCGACCCGGCGCTCGCCACCTGCCAGCAGGGCGTGGAGCGCCAGGGCGAGCGCCTGGGCGAGCTGCTGGCCGAGCAGCGCACCCTGCCTGAGCGCGCCGCCGCCCTGACCGGCGAGAAGCTGGCGGCCGTCGCGCTGGACCAGGCCAAGGCGCTGGCCGCCGTGCAGGCCGCGCTGGCCGAGCGCCTGGCCGCCGACGCCAAG
>JBEQBS010000429.1:0-1034 GCA_041639675.1 Rubritepida sp.
AAGCCGGTACCCAGGGCGGTGGTCTTCTGCTCGCCCACCGCGTCCAGGCGGGTGGTGTAGTAGAGGCGTTCGCCCGGCTTCACGTAGCGCTCGAAGCTCAGGTCGGAATTGACCGCCACCACCGAGGCATAGCCCTGGCCTTCCATCAGCTTGAGGACCTCGTAGGGGTTCTCGGTGGTGGAGCCCGGCGGATAGTTGTTCATGTGCAGCCCCTCCAGGCACCAGGCCTGGAGCATGGCCGGCGGCGCCACGATGCCACCGTGTTCGGTGGTGGCCGCGTAGGCCGCATCGGTGTAGAGGGGGTTGTTCACCCCCATGACCTCGCACCACTGGCGGATCATGGGTTCATTCACCTGGTCCCAGGCGTAGACCCGGCCGTATTCCCGGCCGACCATTCCACGCACCTCGGACATCCAATCCTGTTCAGCCAAGTTATGTCTCCTGCACGTTAAGGGTTGCCGGAAACGGGCAGCCGGAGCACCTTCCGCCGGCCCCGTTTCCTGTCGTCGATGGATCAGTCGCTGTTGCTTGCTGCGAGGAAGGCCGGGCGCTCGCCCCCGCCGTTCAGCAGCAGATTGGCGCCCGCCGCATAGCCCGCCAGCGGCGAGGCGAGAAACAGGCAGGCGTTGCCGATGTCTTCCGGGGTGGCCAGGCGGCCGGCGGGAATCGTCGCGGCCACCGCGGCGATGCCGGCGTCGTCGCCGAAATGGAGGTGGGACTGCTCGGTATGGACCAGGCCGGGGCTGACCGTGAGCACCCGCACCTTCGGCGCCCACTCCACCGCCAGCGAGGTGGCCAGGGACACCACGCCGGCCTTGGCCGCGCCGTAGGCCGCGGTGCCCGGCGACGGGCGCAGGGCACTGATGCTGCCGATGAAGAGGATGGTGCCGCCCTGCGCCTGGCCCTGCATGATGGCGTTGGCCTGCTGGGCCACGTGCAGCGGGGCGATCAGGTTGAGGCGGATGATGCCCTCATGGAAGCGCGGCGAGGCCGTGTCGGCCAGGGCATGAGGTGCGCCGCCGGCATTGTTGACC
>JBEQBS010000429.1:1044-2005 GCA_041639675.1 Rubritepida sp.
ACCACGTCGAGGCGTCCGTGCCGGGCCTGGATCTCGCCGAACAGCGCCTGCAGGGACTCCACCTCGCGCACATCGGCGGCGATGAACTCGGCCTCGGCCGCGCCGGCCGCCGGCAGGCTGTCCGGGGTCTTGCGTCCGCACACCACCACCCGCGCACCGGCCGCCAGGAAGCAGCGGGCGATGCCCGCGCCGATGCCCTTGGTGCCGCCGGTGACCAGGACCACCTTGCCGCTGTAATCGAGGGCCGCTACCGGCGCCTGCTCGTCTGCCATGTCTGCACTCCTTCCTTGGATGGAATGGAGTCTAGGGACAGGCCGGCGGCGCCTCGTCGTCTGAACGGACGATGGACGATCGGCCAGGTGGCGGCACGAGCTTGCAACAACTGGCCGGCGGCTGGTCCGAATTGACGATGCCCGCCGGCACCACCGCCCTACACTCGGCGCTCCCAGGAGACACGCAGGAGAGACGACATGAACAAGGTGGCATTCATCACCGGCGCCAGCCGGGGCATCGGCAAGGCCACGGCGCTGGCCTTCGCGCGGGCCGGTTACGACCTGGTCATCAGCGCCCGTACGCTGGATGACGGGGAGCGGCACAGCCATGCCCTGCGCCTGTCCGACGGCAGCGCGCTGCCCGGCAGCCTGGCGGCCACCGCCGCCGAGATCCGCGCGCTGGGCCAGCGCGTCCGCGAGATCCGCCTGGACCTGCTGGACGACACCTCGGTGTTGTCCGCCGCCGAGGTGGCCCTGCGCGCCTTCGGCCGGGTCGACGTGCTGGTCAACAACGCGATCTACCAGGGCAGCGACCTCAACCTGCCCTTCCTCGAACTGGAGCCGGCCACCCTCAAGCGGGTCTTCCAGGGCTATGTGATGGCCCCCTTCCTGCTCACCCGGGCGATCATCGCCAGCATGCTGGAGAACGGCGGCGGCACCGTCATCAACGTGACCTCCGGCGCGGGCGA
>JBEQBS010000430.1:0-1997 GCA_041639675.1 Rubritepida sp.
CACCACGCCGCCCGAGCCGACCCGCGCCATGCCGCCCACGCCTGACCTCGAGGCCATCCGTGCCGAGGCGGAGCGCGCCGCCGTCGAGCGCATCGCCGGCTATGAGCCGGTGCTCGCCGCCGCCCGCGGCCTGGTGACCCCCGACATGCTCGACACCATGCGCGAGGCCGCCATCCGCGACCGCATCTCGCCGGAGGTGCTGCGCGGCCGGCTGTGGGAGGCCTTCACCAGCGGTGCCGCACGCCCCTCCCTGCCGGCGCGGCCGGACACCGGTCCCTCCAACGAGGACCCGTCGCAGCTCCTCGATGCCATGGCCGAGGCGCTCGCCGCCCGCACGATGCCGGGCTACCAGGCGCCGGCCACGGGCCGCCACACCGAGTTCCTGGGCTGGCGCCCCTCCGACATGATCGGCGAGCTGCTGCGCGCGCGCGGCGAGCGGAACGTGCCGCGCAACCCGACCATCCTGGCCGAGCGCGCCTTCCAAACCACCAGCGACTTCCCCGCGCTGCTCTCGGCCGCGGCCAACAAGATGCTGCTGGCGGCCTATGCCCCGGCGGCACCCACCTACCGGACGCTGTTCCTCCGCCGCGATTTTCGGGACTTCAAGCCGCACCGCCACCTCCGCGTCGGCGACTTCCCGACCCTGCTGCCGCTGTCGGAGAATGGCGAGGTTCAGGCCGGCACCATGTCCGAAAGCCAGGAGCTGGTGTTCCTGCAGACCTTCGCCCGGCGCATCCGTGTCACGCGGCAGATGCTGGTCAACGATGATCTCGGTGCCTTCACCGACTTCGCCAGCATGATCGGCCGACGGGTCGCCGATTTCGAGAACGCCACCGCCTACCAGCTGCTGAACGCGGCCAATGGCGACGGGCCCACGCTCATCACCGGTGCCGCGGCGGTGTTCGGGACGGCGGCGGCGCGGGCCAACAAGGCAGGGGCCGGCACCGCGCTCGACCTGCCGAACCTGGCGCTGGGCCGTGCCGCGGTGATGCGCCAGAAGACCCTCGACGGCCTGCCGATCGCCGTCGGCGCGCAGATGCGGCTGCTGGTCGGGCCGAACCAGGAGCTCGCGGCGCGGCAGCTCACCGTCTCCGTCCAGGCGACCCAGACCAGCAACGCCAACGTCTATGCCGGCTTCGTCCAGCCGCTGGTCGAGCCGCTGATCCCGGCGAACCGCTGGTACCTGTTCTCCGACCCGATGGCGGCGCCGGTCTACGTCTACGGCTACCTCAACGGGGCGGAGGGACCGCAGGTCACGACCGGCAACGTCCAGGGCGTGGACGGCGTCGAGGTCAGCGTGATCTTCGACTTCGGCGTGGGCGCCATCGACTGGCGCGGCGCCTGGTTCAATTCGGGCACCTGATCCCGGCTCATCCCGTTCCATCGTGAACCCATGCAGAGGGCGTCCTTCGGGACGCCTTCTGCGTTTCTGGAGCTCCCATCCCCATGCGCAACTACGTCCAGCCGGGCAACAGCCTGGCCATCGCCGTCCCCTATGCGGGCGGCATCCTCTCCGGCCAGGGCGTCCTGGTCGGGGCGCTCTTTGGCGTGGCTGCCGTCGATGGCGTGCAAAACGCCGTCATCGAATGCCAGACCAAGGGCGTGTTCGACATCACCAAGCAGCCGGCGCTGGCCATCACTGCCGGTGCGCGCCTCTTTTGGGACGACACCAACCGCCGCCTCACCACCACCGCCACCGGCAATTTCCAGGTGGGCATCGCCGCCGTGGCAGCGCTCGCCGCGGACGCCACCGTCCGCGCCGTGCTGCTCCGCGTTCCGGCGTCCGGCGCATGAACGGGGATCCCAAGGCCGCGCGGGGCTATCGCAACCGCAACCCCGGCAACATCGAGCACGTCCCGGCCAACAAATGGCTCGGCCTGGCCGATCCACCCTCGGATGGGCGCTTCTGCCGGTTCCACTCGCACCAGCACGGCATCCGCGCGCTCGCCCTGCTGCTGCAGAGCTACCAGGACCGGCACGGCCTGCGCACCAGATCG
>JBEQBS010000431.1:0-1973 GCA_041639675.1 Rubritepida sp.
GACGCCGGTGCAGGAGACGGCGACGGTCGCCCCCAGCGCCGCCCGCGCGCCCTCGGCCATGGCGCGCGCCACGGGTTCGGAGACGGCGCCGTGCGCGGCCAGCGCATCGGCCGGCACGCCGGCCAGCGCCACCTTGGCGGCGTTGGCGTAGGTGACGAGGCCGCCCAGCACCACGTCGGAGGAGCCGGGCACCGCCGTCAGCGCGGCGCAGACCATGCCGCCGGTGCAGGATTCCGCGGTGGCGAGCGTGGCGCCCCGCGCGCGGAAGGCGTCCAGCAGCGAGGCGGCGTCGGTCACGTGAAGGCCCCCATGAACCAGGCGATGCCGCCGGCCATCAGGCCGGCCGCGAGGTCGTCGCCCATCACCCCCAGCGCATCGGCACGGCGGTCCAGCCAGCCGACCGGGCCCGGCTTGCGGATGTCGAACAGGCGAAACAGCCCGAAGGCCATCAGCACGCCCCACCAGGCGGCGGGCGCCAGGGCCAGGGCCAGGGCCATGCCCGCGGCCTCGTCCACCACCACCCAGCCGGGGTCGTGCGCGGCATCCGGCAGGCGGGCCAGCGCCCAGAACCCGGCGAGGGTGAAGCCCAGCGCGGCCAGGGCGCAGCCCCACCAGGGCAGCAGGGCCAGCGGCAGCACGGCCAGGCTGCCCCAGCTGCCCGGCGCCGGCCGCAGCCGGCCGATGCCGCCCAGCGAGGCGACGAGCGAGGGCAGCGTCCCGCCTCTCCTCATCCCAGCCACTGGGCCATCGGGTGCGGCCGCCCGGCCGCGCGGGGGTCCTTGGCGCGGTAGATCGCCACGTTCTCCATCACCCGCTGCACGTAGTTGCGCGTCTCGGCGAAGGGGATCATCTCCATCCAGTCCAGCATGGGCCGGAAGCCCGAGCGCGGGTCGCCATAGGTCCCCAGCCATTCATCCACCCGCCCCGCGCCGGCATTGTAGGCGGCGAAGGCGAAGGGCATGGCGCCGCCGAAGCGCTCCAGCCGGTCGGCGATGTAGGCGCTGCCCAGCCGCATGTTGTGCGCGGGGTCGGAGGTCAGCCAGGCCGGGTTGTGCGGGATGCCCAGCCGCCGCGCGACGGATTGCGCCGTGGCCGGCAGCAGCTGCATCACCCCGCGCGCATTGGCGCCGGAGACGACATCCACCTCGAAGTTGCTTTCCTGCCGGGCGATGGCGTGCACCACCGCCGGCTCGGCCCCCTCCGCCGGGGCGGGGAAGGGGGTGGGCCAGCCATCCTCCACCAGCATGGCCCCCTGGGCGCCGCCACGCCGCGCCACCCAGACGGCATAGTCCGGCCGGCCGATGGCGGTGGCCAGCCGCGCCACCATCAGCCGGTCGGCATTGTCGGGGCTCAGCTCCTCCAGCCGCAGCAGGAAGGGCCGGGTGCGGCGGGATTCGCCCATCTCGCCCAGCAGGATCACCAGGCGCACCATCTCGCGGCTCACGAAGGCGCGCGCCTCCGCCTCGCCCGGGCGCGGGATGGCGAGGCCGGTGATGCGCCGGCTGAGCGCCGCCCCGTCCTCGCCCAGCGCCAGCGCGCCGAGCTGCCCATAGAAGGCGGTGGGGAAGGCGGCGGCCTGCGCGAACTGCTCGCGCGCCGCCTCCCCGCGCAGGCACAGCCCCTGCCAGTAATGGCTGCGCGCGCGGGTGATGGCCGAGCGCGAGCCCTCGCCCACCACGCGGAAATGGGGCAGGGCGCGGGCGGGGTCCTCCAGCACGCGCAGGGCGATGAAGCCGGCCAGGAACTCGGCCTCCTGCCGGGGCTCGCCCGGCACGGTCTGGCCGTGCTGGGCGGCCAGCTGGTAGGCGGCCTGGGCGTTGCCCAGCCGCAGCAGCTTGCGCGACAGCACCTGGCGCTCGGTCCAGATGGCGCGCTGCGCCTCGGGCGGCAGCTCGCGCTGGGCGGGCACCGCGGCGGCCCAGAGCGCGGCGGCATCGGCGTCGCGGTCGGCCTGCCGCAGGGAGCGCGCCAGG
>JBEQBS010000432.1:0-1951 GCA_041639675.1 Rubritepida sp.
CCGGCGCCCTGCCGGTGGCCGGCACGCTGGTCCGCGCCTATGGCAGCCCCGGCGAGGGCGGGCCGGCGCGCGGCCTGTCCATCGCCACCCCGCCCGGGGCGCGCGTCACCGCGCCCTGCGGCGGGCCGGTGGCCTTCGCCGGGCCCTTCCGCTCCTACGGGCGGCTGGTGATCCTGGATTGCGGCGGCGGGCAGCACTGGGTGCTGGCCGGCATGGAGCGGCTGGATGTGGGCATGGGCGGGCGCGTCGGCGCGGGGGAGCCGGTGGGGGTGATGGCCCGCGAGGGCCGGCCGGTGCTGTACCTGGAGCTGCGCCGGCGCGGCGAGGCGGCGGACCCGCGCCCCTGGCTGCGCGGTTCCTGACGCCTTCATCATCCTTCAACGGTGGCGCGTGTCATGTTTCTCCCCAGATAAGGGCTTTCCGGCGTTTCCCCGGCGGGCGGGGGGCGTCTATGATGAGGCGGTTTCGCCCGGGCGTGCCGGGAGGGGATGAGGCTCTGCGCATGAAGTCCAAGCTGGGTATCACCGTTGCCGTGGCCGGGGCCTTCGCCGCCGGCATCGTGGCGGGCCCCGTCGTCGGCGCCTTCGCGCAGGCCGATGGCGGCCGGGCCGAGACCTACCGCCTGCTCTCCCTGTTCGGCGACGTCTTCGGCCGGGTGCGCGCGGAATACGTGGAGCCGGTGCGCGACCGCGACCTGATCGAGAACGCGCTGAACGGCATGCTGTCGGGCCTGGACCCGCATTCCTCCTACCTCTCGCCCCGCAACTTCGAGGACATGCGCGTGCAGACGCGTGGCGAGTTCGGGGGGCTGGGCATCGAGGTGACGCAGGAGGGCGGCTTCATCCGCGTCATCTCGCCGATAGACGAGACGCCGGCGGCGCGCGCGGGCATCAAGCCCGGGGACATGATCACCCACCTCAACGGCAACTCCACCCAGGGGCTGACGCTGCAGGAGGCGGTGGAGCAGATGCGCGGGGAGCGCGGCACCTCCATCCGCCTCACCGTGCGGCGCGAGGGCGAGGCGCGACCGATCGAGCTTTCGGTGACGCGCGACGTCATCCGCCCGCAGGTGGTGCGCTTCCGGATGGAGGGCAACGATGTCGGCTACATCCGCATGTCCTCCTTCAACGAGCAGACGGAGGTGAACCTGCGCCGCGCGGTGCAGAACATCCGCGGCCAGGGCGGGCAGGCCCTGCGCGCCATCGTGCTGGACCTGCGCAACAACCCCGGCGGCCTGCTGGACCAGGCGGTGCAGGTGACGGACGACCTGCTGGAGCAGGGCGAGATCGTGTCCACCCGCGCGCGCCGCAACGAGGACGCGCAGCGCTGGAACGCGCGCGCGGGCGACATCACCGGCGGCATCCCGCTGGTCATCCTCATCAATGGCGGCTCGGCCAGCGCGAGCGAGATCGTGGCGGGCGCGCTGCAGGACCACCGGCGCGCGGTGGTGATCGGCACGCGCTCCTTCGGCAAGGGCTCGGTGCAGACCGTGATCCCGCTGGGCGCCAACAACGGCGCCATCCGCCTGACCACGGCGCGCTACTACACGCCCTCCGGCCGCTCCATCCAGAGCACGGGGATCGAGCCGGACATCGAGGTGCGCGCCACGCGCCAGGACGCCACCCAGGCCGCCAACGCCCCGCCGCAGCGCGAGCGCGAATCCGACCTGCGCCGGGCGCTGCGCAACGAGGGCGCGCAGGCCAACGCCCCGGCGCCGCCGCCGCTGAACCTGCCGGCGAGCGTGCTGGAGCGCGTGCAGCGCCAGCCGCCCGAGGGCTTCCCGGCGCTGGACCCCACCAAGCCGGAAACCGACTTCCAGCTCCAGCAGGCGCTGGTGCTGGCCCGCGCCATGGGGGCGCAGCCGCAGCGCCGCGCCGGACGCTGACCCTGGCATGAGGCTGGGGGGCTGGCGGGGGCTGGCCATCTTCTGGGCCTGCGTCCTGCTGCTGCT
>JBEQBS010000433.1:0-1904 GCA_041639675.1 Rubritepida sp.
CCGGCAGCGCGGCGGCGGCCGCGAGGACGGAGCGGCGGCGCATCACACGCCCTCGCAGCCCAGGCGGCGCAGCGTCTCATCCACCCAGGGCGCGGAATGCGTGCCGCCCTCGATGGCCGCCATCTGCTTCTGCTCGGCGGCCTGCTTGGCCTCGGTGGCGGCCAGCACCGCTTCCGTCGCATCGAAGGGCACGCAGAGGAGCCCGTCCTCGTCGCCGATCACCAGGTCGCCCGGCTCGATCACCATGCCGTCCAGCGCGATGGCGACGTTGATCTCGCCCGGCCCGTCCTTGTAGGGGCCGCGATGGGTGACGCCCGCGGCATAGACCGGGAAAGCCTGCTTCGCGATGGCGCCGCTGTCGCGGATGGCGCCGTTGATGACGATGCCGGCCAGTCCCCGCTTCACCATCTGCGCCAGCATCAGCTCGCCGATGATGGCGTTGGTGAGATCGCCGCCCGCATCCACCACGATCACGTCGCCGGGCTGGGCCAGCTGGATGGCCTTGTGGACCATCAGGTTGTCGCCCGGGCGGCACTTCACCGTCAGCGCCGGCCCGGCCATCACGCCGCCGCCATGCATCGGCCGCAGCCGCGGGCCGCCGGCCGTGAGGCGCGACATGCAGTCGCTGACATTCGCCACCGGCAGCGCGGCGAAGCGCGCGACGGTGGCGGCGGGCACCGCGCGGGCGCGGGGCAGGATGCGGAGGCCGATGGGCATGGTGGTTCCTCTCGTGGTTCGTGGTCAGCCGCCGGGCACGCCCTGCGCCTCGACATAGAGGGCATAGACGGATTGGCTGGCGGTCATGAAGAGGCGGTTGCGCTTGCGCCCGCCGAAGCACAGGTTGGCGCAGCGCTCGGGCAGCAGGATGCGGCCGATGAGGTCGCCATCGGGCGCGAAGACCGCCACCCCATCCTGCCCGGCGCCGCCGCTGAACCCGGCCCAGACATTGCCCTGCGTGTCGCAGCGGATGCCGTCGGCATGGCCGGGATGGGCGTCGAAGAAGGTGCGCCCCTGCACGGGCATGCCGCCGATCATGTCATAGACGCGCGTGAGCTTGGCCCCCGGGTTGGGCGTGTCCACCACGTAGAGGCGGCTCTCGTCCGGGCTGAAGCACAGCCCGTTGGGGCGCGCCATGTCGTCCACCGCCACGCGCAGCGCGCGCGTCGCGGGGTCCAGGCGATAGACGCGGAAGGGCAGTTCCTTCTCCGCCTTGTCGCCCAGGTAGTTGCCGCGGATGCCGGCGCCGTTGTCGCTGAACCAGATGGAGCCGTCGCGGGCCACCACCACGTCGTTCGGCCCGGTGAGCCGCGTGCCCTCGAAGGCATCGGCCAGCACGGTGATGCTGCCGTCATGCTCGGTACGCGTGAGCGTGCGGCTGCCGAGGTTGGCGGAGATCAGCCGGCCTTCGCGGTCGCGCGTGTTGCCGTCGGTGTGGCCGGCGGGGCGGCGCAGCGGCGCCACCTGGCCCGTCTCCTCGTCCCAGCGCAGCAGCGCGTCGTTGGGGATGTCGGCGAAGATCAGCCCGCGCGTGTCGCCGAACCACACCGGCCCCTCGGTGAAGCGGAAGCCGGTGGCGATGCGCTCGATGGCGGCGAGCGGCGTGACCAGGGCGGCGAAGCGCGGGTCCAGGATCACCACGTCCGGGTCGGGGTAGCGCACGGGGTGGCCCGGCTGCCAGCGGTCGGCCATGGTCACTGCCGCTCGAAGCGCGCGGCGGCGGCGACGCGGCCCCAGCGCTCGGTGTCGGCGCGCAGCAGGGCGGCGAATTCCTCGCGGCCCAGCGCGCCGGGCTCCAGCCCCTGTTCCTCCAGGCGCTTCCGCAGCCCTTCGTCGCGCAAGGCGGCCTGGGTGGCGGCCTCCACCGCGGCGGTGATGGGCGCGGGCGTGGCGGCGGGCAGGGCGAT
>JBEQBS010000434.1:0-1889 GCA_041639675.1 Rubritepida sp.
CTACTCATTGCGTGTTCCCCGCGCACGCGGGGATGAACCGAAAAACAGGTCTTTCACGTAGCACATTTCTTCGTGTTCCCCGCGCACGCGGGGATGAACCGCCGGCGCGGACCAGTCCGGCGACCCGCCTGTCGGCCTCCTCCGGCGGGACCAGCATGGCGACCGGCACGCCGCGGTCGGTGATGACTATGCGGGCGCCGCGGCGCACCCTGAGCGGGCCTGGGCTATGCCCGCCGGCCGGTGAGCGCCCGCCACACCTCGCGCAGCCCGGCCCCCTGCTGTCGCAGCCAGCCGCCGCGCACATATTCCGCCGGGGCCGTGGGGTCGCCGGTGGGGGGGAAGTGGCCGCGGCGGAAATCGGCGGTGCCGAAGATCCAGTCCCACACCGGCAGCAGCACGCCGTAGTTCTTGCCCGTGGCGCCGGCGGACAGCAGCCCATGGTGCAGGCGGTGGAAGCGCGGGCTGACCAGCAGGCGCTCGCCCAGCCAGCCGAAATCCAGCCGCGTATTGGCGTGGGACAGGCTCTCGGCGAGGCGCAGCACCAGCAGGATGATGGGGAACTGCCCCGGCGGCACGCCGATCAGCACGGCGATGGCGCCGAACCAGGCGGCGGCCAGGATGTCGTCCAGCACGTGGTTGCGGTCGTCGGTCCAGAAGGTCATCTGCGTCTGGGCATGGTGGATGGAATGCAGCGCCCACCACCAGCCGAACCGGTGCTGGAAGCGGTGGTGCCAATAGGCCGCGAAGTCCAGCACGATGATGTAGAAAGCCAGCGCCAGCAGCGGGTGTTCGCGCAGCGCCGGCCAGGCGGTTTCCAGCGTCGGCGGTATCCAGCCGGAATCGGCGATCAGCCCCTCGATGCGCGTCTGCGCGGCGAAGAACAGCAGGAAGCCGATCATCGGCAGCAGGCCGAGGCGCGTCAGCAGCGTGTAGGCGATGTCGGTGCGCACCAGGGCGCCGGTGGGGTGGCGCTCCACCGGGCGCCATTTCTCCAGCGGGGCGCAGACCGCGACCACCACCGCCACCTGCACCAGCCCGAAGATCACGAAGTCCATCCACAGGAAGGCCTCGTCCGCCCAGTCCATCAGGCCGGCGGCGTACATCAGCGGTTGCAGCAGGTGCTCGAAGAGCCAGCCGGTGAGCTGGTCATAGGCGTCGCGCGCGGCTTCCATCATGCGATGCCGCCCTCCGGCAGCGGGGCGAAGCAGAAGCCGCGCTCCTTCAGGCCGATGACGAGGCGCTCGAAGACTCCGGCGAAGGGCTCGCGGCGGGCGCGCACGCCCCAATGCATCACCAGCACCTCGCCATCGCGGATGCTGGCCAGGTTGCGGCGCAGCAGCGCCTCGTTGGGGTGGGCGGCGCTGTCCAGCTCGTCGCCCAGGAAGCCCCGCGCGGTCCAGCCCTGGTGGCGCAACCCGCAGGCGGCGGCCATGCGCACGGCGCCGGGGGTGACGATGCCGCCCGGCGCGCGCCACAGCGGGATGAGGCGGGCCTGCGGGGCGAGCGCCCGCAGCGCCTCCAGCGGGCGCAGCAGCTCGGCGCAGAGCGCCTGCTGGTCCAGCACCTCGCTTCCCTCGCCCTGGCGGGAGGCGTAGGCGGTGCGGCCCGGCCCCTGGTCGCCGCGGAAATACCAGTGGCGCCAGGTGTGCGAGGCGAAGGCGTGCCCTTCGGCGGCGCGGGCCTGCCAGAAGGGTGCCCAGGCGGGTTCGAGTTGGCGGTCGCCGCGGAAGGTGCGCTCATTGGCGACGAACAGCGTCGTCCGCACCTCGTGCCGGCGCAGGATGGCGGCGATCTGCTCGGCCTCGCGCGACCAGCCGGTGTCTATGGTGAGGTAGAGGGTGCCGGCGCAGCGCTGGGCCAGGGCGGGCGTGGCCAGCAGCAGCCCCGGC
>JBEQBS010000435.1:0-1867 GCA_041639675.1 Rubritepida sp.
CCGCTTCCGCGCCGACCCCGCCGGGCCGCGCGTCTCCCTGCGCGACACCATGCGCCGGGCGGCGCGGCAGGGCGGGGCCATCACCGCCATCGCCCGGCGCCGGCGCACCACGCGGCCGCCGCCCCTGGTGGCGATCTGCGACATCAGCGGCTCCATGGCGCGCTATGCCCAGGTGCTGCTGCACTTCCTGCACGCGGTGACGAATGAGCGCGACCGCGTGCACGTCTTCCTGTTCGGCACGCGGCTGAGCAACATCACCCGCCAATTGCGCCACCAGGACCCGGAGGTGGCCTTCGAGATGGTGGGCGCCGCCGTGCCCGACTGGTCCGGCGGGACGCGCATCGGCGAGGCGCTGGAGCAGTTCAACCAGCGCTGGGCGCGGCGCGTGCTGGGCCAGGGCGCCGTGGTGCTGCTCATCACCGACGGGCTGGACCGCGAGGGCGGGCGCGGGCTGGCGGAGGCGACCGAGCGCCTGAAGCGCTCCTGCCGGCGGCTGGTCTGGCTGAACCCGCTGTTGCGCTGGAGCGGCTTCGAGCCAAGATCGCAGGGCATCAAGGCGATGCTGCCGCATGTCCATGAGTTCCGCCCGGTGCACAACCTGGACAGCCTGCGGCAGCTGGTCGCCGCACTCGGGTCCGATCGGCCGCGCGGGGCGCGGACGTGAATCGGCCCCGCAGAACACGGGTCCGATCGGCCGCGCGGGGCGCGGACGTGAATCGGCCCCGAACATGGGGAGCGATGCGATGAGCGACGACATCCTGCGCCAGGCCGCCGAATGGCTGGATGCCGGCGAGCAGGTGGCGCTGGCGACGGTGGTGGAGACCTGGGGCTCCTCGCCCCGCCCGGCGGGTTCCATGCTGGCGGTCACGCGCTCGGGCCGCATGGCGGGCAGCGTCTCGGGCGGCTGCATCGAGGGCGCGGTGGCCGAGGTCGCGGCCGGCGTGATGGAGAGCGGCGCGCCGCGCCTGCTGGATTTCGGCATCAGCGACGAGCAGGCCTGGGAGGTCGGGCTGGCCTGCGGCGGCACGCTCAAGGTCTTCGTGGAGGCGCTGGCATGACCCCCGCCCTGCTGCGCCGCTTCCTCCATGCCGCGCCGCCGGTGGCGCTCTGCACCCGGCTGGCCGATGGCGCGCAGCTGCTGCACCCGCAGGATGCCGCGCCCGAGGCGCTGCGCGAGGCCGCCGAGGCCGCGCTGCGCGACGACACGGCCCGGCCGGTGGCGATCGGCGGGGAAAGCTGGTTCATCCAGCCGCGCAACCCGCCGCTGCGGCTGGTCATCGTGGGCGCGGTGCATGTGGCGCAGGCCCTGGCGCCGATGGCCGCCGGGCTCGGCTTCGCGGTGACGGTGGTGGACCCCCGCCGCGCCTTCAACACGCCCGAGCGCTTCCCCGGCATGGCGCTGGACCATGAATGGCCCGACGAGGCGCTGGCCGCCCTGGCGCCGGATGCGCGCACCGCCGTGGTGACGCTGACCCACGACCCCAAGCTGGACGACCCGGCGCTGGAGGTCGCGCTGCGTTCGCCCGCCTTCTACATCGGCGCGCTGGGCAGCCGCCGCACCCATGCGAAGCGGGTGGAGCGGCTGAGGGCGGCCGGGCTGGAGGATGCCGCCATCGCCCGCATCGCCGCCCCGGTGGGGCTGGACATCGGCGCGGTGACGGCGCCGGAGATCGCGCTGTCCGTCATGGCGCAGGTGGTGGCGCGCAGGCGGGGCAAGTGATCTTCGGTCCTACCCCGCTGGAGGAGGCCGAGGGCGCGGTGCTGGCGCACACGCTGCGCCTGCCCGGCCGCGTGCTGAAGAAGGGCACGGTGCTGGACGCCGCCGCGCTGGCGGCGCTGCGCGCGGCCGGGCATGGCGGCGTGATCG
>JBEQBS010000436.1:0-1819 GCA_041639675.1 Rubritepida sp.
GATCTCGCCGCCACCACCGTCCAGTCCTCGCGCGGGGACGACGCCACCACCCGCGCGCGCGTGCAGCTCGACTGGGGCATCGCCGCGCCGGTCCTCTTCGCGGACCGCGTGGACGTGAAGGCCTGGTGGTCGCACCTCGACCGCTCCGAGCAGACGGTGCAGGACCGCTACGTAGGCGCCGGCAACCCCGCCACCACCGCCGCCAACCGCTACCGCTGGAGCCTGACCGAGCAGATCCAGGACATCCACGGCATTGACGTGCAGGCCCGCACGGGGCGCGACATCTGGGGCACGACGCACCGCCTCACCTACGGCGTGACGTTCGAGCACATCGGCACCTCCCGCCCGCGCGACCGCTACGAGACCAACCTGCTGACAGGCGCGACCACCACCACCTTCACCGGCGAGACCTACCCCAACAAGAACTTCCCGGACACCGACACCACCCAGACGGGCGTCTACCTCCAGGATGAGTTCACCTACGGCCGCGCCACCGTCCTGCCGGCGATCCGGCTGGACTGGTACAGCCTGCGGCCCAGCCCGGATGCGCTGTTCCGCAACTCCGCCGCCTCGGCCGGCGCGGCCAGCGTGCAGAGCCTGGATGCCTTCGCCGCCTCGCCCAAGTTCGGCGTCACCTACGCGCTGGACCAGCGCTACTCGGTCTATGGGCAATATGCCCGCGGCTTCCGCGCGCCGCCCTACGACACCGCCAATTTCGGCTTCAGCAACCGCCTGCAGGGCTATGAGATCCTGCCAAACGGCAACCTGAAGCCCGAATACGTGGATGGCTTCGAGGCCGGCTTCCGCGGTCGCTTCGGCGAGGGCTCATCCTTCCAGCTCGCCGGCTTCTGGAACCGCTACACCGACTTCATCGCCACCCAGGTCGTCTCCAACATCGGCGGCTTCCAGCAGTTCCAGTACCGCAACCTGGGCGAGGTGGAGATCTGGGGCTTCGAGGGGCGCGGCGAATGGCGCCTGTCCCCGGAGTTCCGCGTCCGCGCCGCCGCCGCCTATGCCCATGGCGAGGACACGTCCACCGGCCGCCCGGTGGACGGGGTGGACCCGCTGCGCGCCTCCTTCGGCGTCAACTGGCGCGCCGCGCCGAACACCGCGCTGGACGGGCTGTCGCTGGAGGCCAACGCCTCAGGCGCGGTGCGCAACACCCGCGTCTCCTCCGCCACCTATTTCCGCACGCCCGCCTATGCGGTGCTGGACCTGGTGGGCAGCTACGACATCACGCGCAACGTGACGCTCAACCTCGGCCTCTTCAACGTGACGGACGCCAAGTACTTCCTCACCTCCGACACGCGCGGGCTGAGCGCCTCCTCCTCGCTCCGCGACCTCTACGCCCAGCCCGGCCGCTACGTGGCGGTGGGGCTGACGGCGCGGTTCTGAGCCGTGGCGGCGGATGCGATGACGGGCCGCCGCCTGGTCATGGCGGCCGCCGCCTCCGTGCTGGGCCATGCCGTGGCCTGGCAGGTCGCCGTCGCCGCACTGTCGCCGCCACGTCCCCGGGCGGCGCCGGAGGGGGCGGCGGCGATCGAGATCCTTCTCGACGGCGGTGCGGAGGCGGCGGATGCCTCGCCCGACGCGCCGGCCTCCATGCCGCCGCCGAGCGACCCTGCCGCGTCTCCGCCGGCCGTTCCGATGGCCAGCCTGCCATCGCCAATGATGTCGCCGCCACCCCTGGCCGCAATGGCACTGCCGGTCGCCGCGCCCCCCGGCATGCCCGGCCCCGTGCCGCCGCCGGCAGTTGCCACGCCTGCCATCCCGGCGCCGCCGCGCCGCTTGGCCTGTGTGCCTTCGCCGACACCATCGA
>JBEQBS010000437.1:0-1821 GCA_041639675.1 Rubritepida sp.
CGGCGACATCGGCGAGGCGGGGCTGCGCCAGGCCATCCGCGCCCTGTTCGACGGCCTGCCGGACGGCGCGCCGGAGACGCCGCCGCGCCTGCCCGCCCCGGCCCGCTTCGGCGTGCAGGTGGTGCCCAAGGCGGCCGGGCAGGCCACGCTGGTCTTCGGCCAGGACGGGCTGCTGCCGACCGACACGGATTGGGAGGCCTTCCAGGTCGCGCTGCGCATCCTGGCCGGCGGCGGCTTCCAGGCCCGGCTGACCAGGGAGATCCGCGAGGCGCGCGGCCTCACCTACGGCATCGGCGCGGGGCTGGACCTGCTGTTCGGCCGCGGCGTGGTCACGGGCCAGGTGCAGACCGACAACGCCACCGTGGGCGAGGTCTGGCGCCTGCTGCGCGCCGAATGGGCGCGGATGGCGGCCGAGGGCCCCTCGGAGGAGGAGCTGCGCGAGGCGGTGTCCTTCCTCGCCGGCTCCCTGCCGCTCCAGTTCACCGACACGCGGCGCACCGCGTCGTTGCTGCTGGGGCTGCGCCAGGCCGGGCGGCCGCCGGAATGGCTGGAGAACCGCGGCCAGCGCCTGGCGGCGCTGACCCTGCCGCAGGTGGCCCAGGCGGCCCGGCGCTTCGACGCCGCGGCGCTGTCGCTCGCCGTGGCGGGGGAGCCGCAGGGGCTGTAGCGCAGCCCCGCGGCGCCATTGCCTCGGCGGATTCACCGCCCCGTCACGCCCCCGTCGCATGCACGGCCTATCGGGCGCGCAGGCAACGGGATCGGGATCGGGATCGGGCATGCCGCAGCAGCGCCGGGGCTACCGCAGCGTCTTCCTGTCGGACATCCACCTGGGCACCAAGGACTGCCGCGCCGACTTCCTGGCGGAGTTCCTGCGCGGCCTGGAGTGCGAGCACCTCTACCTGGTGGGCGACATCGTGGATGGCTGGCGCCTGCGCCGCGCCTGGCACTGGGACGCCCATCATGACGAGGTGATCCGCCTGGTGCTGCGCCTGGCGCGCCACGGCACCCGCGTCACCTGGATCCCCGGCAACCACGACGAGATGTTCCGCGACTGGCTGGGCCTGGAGATCGCCGGCGTCACCCTCGCCGGCGAGGCGGTGCACGAGACCGCCGATGGCCGCCGCCTTCTGGTGATCCACGGCGACGAGTTCGACAGCGTGGTGCGCTACGCGAAGCTGGTGGCCCTGCTGGGCGACCGCGCCTACGACGCCGCCCTGGCCGGCAACCGCTGGTTCAACGCCGTCCGCCGCCGCCTCGGCTATCCCTACTGGTCGCTCAGCCAGTGGCTGAAGCGCCAGGTGAAGGGCGCGGTGGCCGCGATAGACCGCTTCGAGGCCGCGCTGGCCGGCGAGGCGCAGCGCCGCGGGCTGGACGGCGTGGTCTGCGGCCACATCCACCACGCGGAGATGCGCGAGGTGGGCGGCGTCCTCTACCTCAACGACGGCGACTGGGTGGAGAGCTGCACCGCCCTGGTCGAGCACGCGGACGGCCGGCTGGAGCTGCTGGACTGGCTGGCCGAGCAGCGCCGCTCGCACGACGCCATGCGCCGCGCCGTCCCTGCCTGATGCGCGTCCTCCTCGTCTCGGATGCCTGGCACCCGCAGGTGAACGGCGTGGTGCGCACGCTGGAGGCGACGGCGGCGATGCTGCGCGCCGGGGGCCACGCGGTGGAGGTGATCGGCCCCGCCGGCTTCCGCACGGTGCCCGCCCCCTCGGAGCCCGCGCTGCGCCTGGCCCTGGCGCCCGGCCAGCCGCTGGCGGCGCGGGTGGACGCCTTCGCCCCCGACGCCGTGCACGTGGCCACCGAGGGGCCGCTGGGCTG
>JBEQBS010000438.1:0-1773 GCA_041639675.1 Rubritepida sp.
CAGCGCCTCGCGCCAGCCCGACACCGCGCCGCTGCGCGCCTGCGCCCGCACGCGAAAGGCGGTCGGCTCCGCGGTGGGGATGGCGACGGCGGTGGCGCCGAAGCCGCCGGCATAGCCCTGCCAGACCGTCACCGACGTTGGCCGGAACTCGATCTCGTAGCCGGCGAGATAGGCCGAGCCCACCGCCGACCAGGAGACCGCCATCGCTGTGAAGGTCGTGCCGAGCGGCGTCTCCACCAGGATGGCGGCCGGCGCCGCGATCACGCCCGGGTTCGGCAGCACCACCGAGGGGTTCTGCCCGGTCGCCCGCTCATCCGTCGCCGGGTTCCAGGCCCAGACGGCGGGATCCTCCTCGGCCAGTTGCAGGTTCACCCCGCCATCCGGCGCCAGCGCCCAGCCCGTCACGCGCGCCGGGAATGGAGTCAGCCGCTCCAGTGCCACCGTCACCCCATCCCAGGGCCGCAGCCGCAGCGCCGAGAGGTTGGCCTGCATCGCCACCTCGCGCTGGCGGCGGTTGCGCTCCAGCTCGATTTTCATCAGGCGCTGGACCGTGCTGGCGCTGGTGGTGAGCGGGAACTCCATGTCCCGGTAGATTGCCTCGCCACCATCCTCGGTGACGTAGTTGCTGGCGAGCAGCGGCGGCGCATCGGTCGGCTGCCAGGCGGCGGCCGGCTCGACATAGACGGCGCGCACCCCGTTGAAGAGATCGCGCCGCGGGCGCGATCCGACGATGGTGACGTCGCCACGCAGATCATCCGAGGTGAGCGTGGCGGCCGGCAGCGCCGGCGCCCCCGCATGGATGTAGAAGCGCCCACCACTCACGACCAATGCACCGGCCATGGCGGCGACCAGCTTCCGGGTGATGGCGATCTTGCCCTCGCCGAGGGTGACGGCGCCATTGACGGTGTAGCGGCGCTCGGCGGTGCCATCGCGCCGGCCCATGATCTCGTCGCAGATGTTGGCGGCCGCCATAAGCGCCGGCAGGTCGATGTCCGCCCAGTCCGCGCGCCACCCGAAGGGCGAGGTCAGGTACCAGGCCAGGCACAGCGCGGGATTGTCCGACCAGCCGGTGATGCCGGTGCGCGGATCGAGGATGGTGTCCGCGCCCTCCACGATGGCGGACAGGCTGGGTGCGCCGGAGGGGAAGGCCTCGGGCCGCAGCTTGAGCCGCACGGCGAGGTAGGCCCGGCCCTGGCCACGATGGGCGGCGGTCCATTGGCCCGCAGTGTCTGCCACGAGATTGGCGTTGGCGGCCTGGCCCGGATCGCCCAGCGCGCGGTCGATGCGCAGCAGGCCGGCGAACTTCGCGTCGGCCGAGGCCGTGCCGTTGAGGAAGACCTCGCCGATGGCGCGCACACGGTGCGCGGCCAGCACCACGACAACGTGGAGGAAGCCATCGGCGCGGCCCTCGTCATCGGTGGCAGAGTGCAGGAACACGACCGGGCCGGAGGTGCGGCAGCGGCCGAAGACGATCTGATGCTCGGTGATCGGCTGGCGGAAGGACTGGGTGCGGCCGGCGCCGGGCGTGCGAGGATCGAAGCCCGAGCCTGGCCCGGTGTCCGTGCCTGGCGTGACGTTGGCGCTGCGGGCGGCGGAGGGCGACTTGGGGCGGAAGACCGCGGCACCCACGGCGGACACCACCAGGGCGGCGCCGGCGGCCGCCACGGCGCCCAGGACGCCGCCGCCAATGACGGCGGAGGCGGCGGCCCCTGCGGCCGCGGCGATGAACGGGATGGCGACGGGCATCAGCCAACCCTCCAGGCGATGGTGCAG
>JBEQBS010000439.1:0-1766 GCA_041639675.1 Rubritepida sp.
CGCTCTGCGGAACGCCGGCGGCGGGGTCGGGCGCGGGGGCACGGGGTGGCGGGACGCCCGCCGCGGCGGCCGCGGATGCCGCCGGGAGGCCGGCCGGATGGATGGGATGGTGCTGCCAGAGAGGATTGAACTCTCGACCTCTCCCTTACCAAGGGAGTGCTCTACCACTGAGCTACGGCAGCAGCGGGGCGGGTGATACCCACGAACGCCGCGCCCCGCAAGGGGGTGCGGGTTGCCCTGGCGGCGGGGGGCGTGTAATCCCCGCGCCTCACCGCAACATCACACAGTCACGAAGGCGGCCGCCCATGGCGAAGATGCAGGCCAACCAGATGCGTGCCGGCATGGTCATCGAGTTCGAGGGCCAGCGCTACACCATCCTGAAGCAGAACATCATGATCCCCGGCAAGGGGAACGCGATCATCCAGGTGGACATGCGCAACATCAAGACCGGCGCGAAGAAGGACCAGCGCTGGCGCACGGCCGACACGGTGGAGCGCCTGACCACCGAGGACAAGGAGTTCACCTACTCCTACGCCGAGGGGCCGATGCTCGTGCTCATGGACCCCGAGACCTACGAGCAGACCCAGGTGCCCAACGCCATCCTCGGCGACCGCCTGGCCTTCCTGCAGGAGAACATGACGGTCAACGTCCGCCTGATCGAGGGCGAGCCCGTCTCCATGGACCTGCCCGAGACGGTGGTGCTGGAGATCACCGAGGCCGACCCGGTGGTGAAGGGGCAGACCGCCTCCTCCTCCTACAAGCCGGCCCTGCTGGCCAACGGCGTGAAGACAATGGTGCCGCCCTTCATCACGGCGGGCGAGCGCATCGTGGTCCGCACGGAGGATGCGAGCTACGTGGAGCGCGCGAAGGGCTGATGTCCGGCTCCTCGCCCCGCCTCTCGCCCGCGCTCAACGTCGTCGTCGGCGCGGTGCGCAAGGCCGCCCGCCGCCTGCTGCGCGACTTCCAGGAGGTCGAGCAGCTCCAGGTGCAGTCCAAGGCGCCGGGCGACTTCGTCTCCGAGGCCGACCTGCGCGCCGAGAAGTCCCTGCGCGAGGACCTCTCGCGCGCGCGGCCCAACTTCGCCTTCCTGATGGAGGAAAGCGGCGCCAGCGGCGACAAGGACTGGGAATGGCGCTGGGTGGTGGACCCGCTGGACGGCACCACCAATTTCCTGCACGGCATCCCCCACTGGGCCATCAGCGTCGGCATCGAGAAGCGCGTCGCGGATGACAAGTCCGAGCTGGTGGCCGGCGTGGTCTACAACCCGGCGGCCGACGAGCTGTACTGGGCCGAGAAGGGCATGGGCGCCTTCCTGAACGACCGGCGCATCCGCGTCTCCGGCCGGCGGGACATGCACCAGGCGCTCTTCGCCACCGGCATCCCCTTCGCCGCCGTGCCGCGCAAGGGCGAGTTCGTGCAGACGCTCGCGCGCCTCATGCCGCAGGTCTCGGGCATCCGCCGCTTCGGCTCGGCGGCGCTGGACCTCGCCTGGGTCGCGGCCGGGCGCTACGACGGCTACTGGGAGCTGGGCGTGAACAAGTGGGACGTCGCCGCCGGGCTGGTGCTGGTGAAGGAGGCCGGGGGCTACTGCACCGACCCCGAGGGCGGCGACCCCTATGCCGAGTGCAACATCGTCGCCGCCAACACGCTCACACTGAAACCAGGCCAAGAGGAAGAGAAAGAAAGGATTGGGAAAAAAAAAAAAAAAAAAAAAAAGGAAGATGGAGGTGATGTTCAAAGTGGTTGTGTTTGGAGATGAAGGAGTG
>JBEQBS010000440.1:0-1732 GCA_041639675.1 Rubritepida sp.
ACCCCTTCCGGCAGCGTGCCCGGTTGCAGGCTGGACAGCAGCCGGAAGCCGTCCCGCGCCGGGCCGGGCGGCGTCAGCAGCGGCACGGCGACGGTGCCGGGGCGCAGCGGCAGGCGGGGGTCGAAGTCGCGGCGCGCAATGTCCAGCCCCGCCAGCAGGGAGGCGCGCAGCGTGGCGGCCGCCAGAAGCAGCGCCGCGCCCGGGCGCAGCCGCGTGCCGGAGGGCGGCAGCAGCCGCAGGCTGGCCAGGCTGGCGAGGATGGCGGCAAGCGCGCCCATGGCGAGGTCCGCCGTGCCGGTGCCGGAGCCCAGCACCAGCCACAGGCCGAAGAACCCAACCCCGCGCAGCAGGCCGTCGCGCGGCACGGCCCGATCGCTCAAGGCGGCACCCCTCCGTTGCGCGGCGCAGCATAGCGGCGGCGCCGGCCCGCCGGATGGGCCAGGCGTCCCGCGCCGCAGCGCAGCATCCCAGAAGCGCCGGGCCGGCGCCAGCGCCTCAGCGGCCCAGCGTGTAGAACTCGGCGTTCGGCCGCATGCTGGTGACGTTGGCCATGCGGTTGCTCATCCCGAAGAAGGCGGCGATGGCGGCCATGTCCCAGGCATCCTCCTGCGTCCAGCCATGGGCGGCGAGTGCTTCGTGGTCGGCCTCGTCCACGGCGTATGCCTCGAAGGCCACCTTCATGGCGAAGGCCAGCATGGCCTTCTGCTTCGCGGAAATGTCGGCCTTGCGCCAGTTGATGGCCACCTGGTCCGACACGTGCGGCTCCTTGGCGCGGATGCGCAGGATGGCGCCATGCGCCACCACGCAATACTGACACTGGTTGGCGTTCGACGTGGCGACCACGATCATCTCGCGCTCGGCCTTGGTCAGGCCGCCGGGGCCGTCCATCAGCGCGTCGTGATAGGCCATGAAGGCGCGGAACTCGTCCGGCCGGTGGGCGAGCACCAGGAAGACATTGGGGATGAAGCCCGACTTCTCCTGCACCTTGAGGATGCGCGCGCGGATGTCCTCGGGCATCTCCTCCAGCGCGGGGACGGGGAAGCGGCTGATCGGGGCGCTCATGCGGTTCACCTTGGTCGGGGCGTCGCGGCATTTGGCCCGCGCGCCCCTGCGGAGGCAACCCGCACCACCGCATCCAGCGCCAGCACGCCCTGGCCTTCCTCGCGCACCAGCAGCGGGTTCACCTCGGCCTCCAGCACCTCCGGCCGCTCCGCGAGGCGCGACAGCGCCACCACTGCCGCGGCCAGCGCCTCCATGTCGCCGCGCGGGGCGCCGCGATGGCCCTCCAGTGCGCGGAAGGCGCGCACCTCGGCGATCATCCCGCGCGCATCCTCCAGGCCCACGGGGGCCATCCGCACGGCGCGGTCGCGCCACAGCTCCGCCAGCGTGCCGCCGGCGGCCAGCAGGATCACCGGCCCCACCTGCGGGTCGCGGCGGAAGCCCAGCAGCGCCTCGGCGATGCCGGTGGCCATCTGCTGCACCAGGATGGGCACCTCGCCCAGCTCCGGCCGGTGCCGCGCCACGCTGGCGCGGATGCGCGCCGCCGCCGCGTGCAGCGCGGCCTCATCCGCCAGGCGCAGGGCAACGCCGCCGATGTCCGTCTTGTGCAGGATGGCGGCGTGCAGCGCCTTGGCCGCCACGGGGAAGGGCGGCGGCGGCCCCTCGCCCAGCACGGCGCAGGGTGGGTGCGGCACGCCCAGCAGGGCGTAGCCCGCGCGCTCGTCCAGCAGGC
>JBEQBS010000441.1:0-1544 GCA_041639675.1 Rubritepida sp.
GGCCAGCGGCTGAGGGGCGGCGATCTCGGCGGCATCCGGGGCGGCCTCGGCCTCGACGATGCCGGCGGCCTGGCCCAGCCGCAGCCCGCCCGTGCGGTTCCAGCGCCGGGCCAGCAGCGCGGCCGTGCCCACATTGGGGTGGCCGGCGAAGGGCAGCTCGGCGAAGGGGGTGAAGATGCGCAGGAAGGCGTCCTCGCCCTCATCCCGTGCCGGCAGGACGAAGACCGTCTCGCTCAGGTTGAACTCGCGGGCGATGGCCTGCATGGCCGGCCCGTCCAGCGCCTCCGCCCCGTGCACCACGGCCAGGGGGTTGCCGCCGAAGCGGGTGCGGGTGAAGACGTCCGCCGTCTCGAACTCAAGCTCCATCCAGCGCGCTCCCGATCGCCGCGTTCATCGCCCGCACCCCGGCGGCGGCGCCTTCCGGGTGGTTCCACACCGCGCCGACAACCGCCAGGAAATCGGCGCCGGCCCGCACCAGCGGCGCGCAATTGGCGGCGGTGATGCCGCCGATGGCGACGCAGGGCACCTCCATCACCTCGGCCCACCATTGCAGCAGCTCGATCTCCGCGCTGTGCTGAACCTCCTTCGTGCTGGTGGGGAAGAAGGCGCCGAAGGCCACGTAGTCCGCGCCCATCTCGCCCGCATTCATCGCCAGGTGGCGGCTGCCATGGCAGGTGATGCCCAGGATGCGGCCATGGAGCGCCATGCGCGCCGCCGCGTGGTCGCCGTCCCCTTGCCCCAGATGGGCGCCGTCGCAGCCCAGCCGCGCCGCCAGCAACGCGTCGTCATTGAGGATGAAGGCGACGTCGCGCGACTGCGCCACCGGCATCAGCGCCTCCACGGCACGCTCCACCGCATCCCGGGGCGCGTCCTTCAGGCGCAGCTGCACGCAGGCGACGTCGCCGGCATCCAGCGCCGCGGCCAGGGTGTCCCGGAACCCCGGCGGCAGCGCCGGCGGCGTGACGAGGTAGAGGCGGCAGCGGTCATCATCCATCGGTGGCAGCCTTGCCCCGCCGCACCGCCCACCACAAGAGCGGCGTGACGGCCAGCTCCATCCCCAGTGCCGCCACATGCGGCCAGGGCGGCACGGCATGCAGCAACCCCGCCAGCCGGAACAGCCCGCCCAGCACCACGATGGGCGCCAGCACGTCGAACACCCAGCCCCGCCGCGGCAGGTCCAGCGAGGCCCAGAGGAAGCCGAGGCCGATGCCCAGCAGCAGCCCGGACAGGTAGCGCAGGTGGCTGTCCACCGCCGCGGCCTCGCCACGCAGGAAGCCGGCGCCGGTGAACGCCCCCGCGCCCCCGGCCAGCAGCGGCACCAGGCAGGCCAGGCGGATCAGCCATCGGGTCATGTGACGAAACCTCCATCGGGGCGTTGAGGGCGCGACGCATTTCCGCAGGGAGACCCCGACTCATGGACGCACGCCGCATCCTGGAACAGTTCACCGGCCATCGCGGCTTCCCCGGCGGGCGCGGCGGGGTGGAGGACCTGCTGGGCGGGCTGCTCGGCGGCCGCGGCACGGCGCCCCAGGGCACCGGCATGG